>DASUMN010000021.1:0-16552 GCA_036277675.1 Nitrospira sp.
GACCACCGCACGAATCGTCTGGTCCAGCCGAACAATAATCTTCTGCTTGTGCGACTCTTCCATTGGAATCAATTCATAGCACGCCGCGAACCATTTCTGCCCATCCTTAAAGAGAAAAAACAGCATGAGCAGCATGATAAAAAAATCCGTTACCAAAATGACTGTATTCTTCAAGAGATCGCCCATCTGGCCGACGAGAAACTGGCTCGCGCCTTTGACGCCCGCCACCACCGACTCTTCCATGGAGAATTTCTGGACATCGATGCCGGTGGCGGCGTTGCGCAACCATCCCCCGATCAACGGAATCGTCGCCAGCTGATCCGGCAGCCGGTGCAACCCGCCGGCGGCTATCCAGGCTCGAATGGTCTGTTCCGCCGCGCCGGCTTCGTCCACCAGCAAGACGCCCATCACAGCCAAGGGCACAACGACCATGCCCAAGGCGCCGATAGTGAGCACCGCAGCGGACAGCGAGTCATTCCCCCTAAACAGTTTCGAGAGCTCGATGTGGAGCGGAAACGCCCAATGTGCCAAGAGCCCGGCCCAGAGAGCCGGGAACACGAACGGTTGGAACATGAGGCCCATCTGGTAGACCAACAGCGCCAGCAGGGCAAAGAACACAATTGAAAACACTTGCTGTCGGGTCATGGTCTCTCGTGCTCGTGCGTGGGGAGACTCTGTTGATAGCAGATCCGGTGAACCTTGTCACCGGTAGGACAGAAGCAGGATGCGGGCAGATGTTGAAGCGGCGTGGGCTAGAAGCTCTGTTCCTTCCCGATCAAGGCGATGGGCCTATTCCGGGGCGGATTGATGTCCCGGACATTGCCGGGCAACTTCTGCACCTCTTCGGGCCAGGCTGTGGCACCCATGTCACTGACACCCTGGAACTTGGCTCCTTCTTCCATCACCATGATCGGCGAATGCACTTCACCAATCAAAATCGCCGTTTTCAGAAGTTGTACTCGTTCGGTTGCCGAGACTGCGGCCTTAATACGCCCGCTGCTGATGAGCGATCCGGCCGTGATCGTCCCTTTGACGACGCCGTCCTCACCCACGATGACTTCGCCCTTGGTATGCACCTCGCCTTCCAGCCGGCCGTCGATGCGCACCGTGCCGTCGACCTTGATCTCGCCCTTCAGCTCAACCCCTTTGGCGAGCAAGGTGATATTGCCTTCGTCCATGTAGCCGGTCTTTTTCATACAAGCTCCTGGTTGAATCTCATCGAGGCTCAGGATACCCCAAGAAACGACGGACTTCTAGCAGTTGTTGATTCTCTGCGAAGACTCCCCGGAAAGCGCGCGTTGTTCTCACCCTATCAGAAGAATCCGAACGTTCGTTTTAATCGATCCCATAATCCTTCTCCATGCACTTCGCAATAGACGGTCGGCTCGGTCCCCGCAATGAACACCTCGGAGACCTTTTCCGGACATTGCGAGGTGGCCAGCTGACCGGTGGCGGGATCGATCTCACGCTCAACCACCCCCTCCGGCATCTCGAAGTCCGGCCGGTCTTGGCCCAGCAGTCGCAGAGCAAGCGCGCTCCAAATCGGGAGCGCCGCCTGGGCGCCGGTTAATTTGATCGGCCGCTCATCATCGAAACCAACCCATACGCCGATCACCAGATCCGCCGTATACCCGACGAACCAGGCGTCTCGATACCCATCCGTGGTGCCCGTCTTGCCCGCGACAGGACCATGCACCCCAAACACTCTGGCCTTGGCACCGGTGCCTCGATCCACCACGCCTTTCAGTATCGACGTCACGAGATACGCGCCTTGCGGAGAGGCCGCCTGGCGCCGGTCGGGCATCCGGTTCCAGACCGTCTCGCCGGTCTCCCGCACCATGTTGACCACCGCGCTCGGGCGAACCACGATACCACCGTTGGCCAGCCCCCCATAGGCCGCGGTAATCTCGATCAAGGACACGGCGGAACTGCCCAGTGACACGGACAGATTGTTCGGCAGCGACGTGGTGATCCCGAACGCCCGCAGCTGGTTAATGAACGGCGTGATACCCGTCCGGTGGGCCGCCCGCACAGCCGGCACGTTCAACGATTGTTCGAGCGCCGTCCGCACCGTGACCGGTCCGCGATATTGCCGGTCGTAATTCTGTGGAGACCAGGGGCCGGTGCCTGAGTCCAGCGTCACCGGCTCATCCTCCAGCACGGTCGCGGGCGTCAATCCCGCCGTGCTCTGGCCCCGCGCGGCTTCGAACGCAGCCAGATACACGAATGGCTTAAAGAGCGACCCAGCCGACCGGCGGGCCTGCACCGCCCGGTTGAATTGGCTCACACGATAGTTGCGTCCGCCGACCATCGCGAGGATGTGGCCGGTCTTTACCTCTAGGACAACGATCGCCCCCTGCAGCGGCGGTTCTTCATTCTTGAGCCACGCATACGTGGTTTCCAACTTCGCGAGCCCCTGCTGCAATGCCTGAGCACTGTGTTGCTGCATCCACGGATCGAGAGTGGAAAAGATTCTGGCGCCTTCCGGAATACCCACGCCTGTTCCTCCCTCGACCTCCCGGAGCAGGTTGTCCACAAAATGCGGCGCATCGCTCAATGCATCCTGCGCTAACACGACTTTCACCGGCCGTTTCACCGCATTGGCCCACACCGTCTCAGTCACGATACCCTGGTCCCGCAGGCGTCGGAGCACCACATTCCTCCGCTCCACCGCATGCTCAAGGTTCTTCACGGGCGAATAGGTGTTGGGCCCCTTAATCAACCCGACGATCATCGCCATCTCATCAATCGACAACTCGTCGAGGCTCTTGCCAAAATACCGGTGCGCGGCCTCGCCGACACCATAAATAGAGACGGACCCGGCTTGGCCGAGATAAATTTCATTCAGATAACTTTCGAGAATGTCTTCCTTCTGATATTTGCACTCCAACACAATGGCCGCCATGAACTCTTGCAGCTTGCGCCGCATCGTCCGTTGCGGCGAGTAGTAGAGATTCTTGGCCAATTGTTGGGTTAACGTGCTCCCGCCTTCCACGACGGCGCCGCGGGTCAGGTTGGTCCACAACGCCCGGCCAATGGCGATGGGGTCAACTCCGAAATGAGAAAAGAAACGGCGGTCCTCGACGGCCACCAGTGTCTGCACCAGCCGCGGCGGGATGCGGCTGAACGGAATCCATTCTCTGACCTGCTTGGAGCCTGCGCGCACCCCGCTGATGACGGCAGGTTCGAGCACGGCCATGGGATCCGGTTGCCCGTCCGGGAGAGACAGCACTTCCGCGACCATGCCCTCCACCAGTCGTAACCGCACCACTCTCGCTGGAAGGAGGCTCTCTTCCTGGGCGTGCAAGAAGATCTCGAGCGATTCATTTGTCAGGACATAGTCACCCGGCGCTCGCGGAGTGGTCGAGACCGGACGGTATTCAAGCCGATGCAACCGGTCGAGAAGCCCTGAATCGGCGAGATCAAGCCCAGGGGTCAGAACAAACGGCGCGCCGTAGATCAGGAGTTGCGGGTGCTCATCGCTCCTAGGCAGCGCCAAGGTTGTGGAGAGGACAAGACCGTATCCCACCAGCGCGGCAATCCCGACCCCGAGCAGGCCGAACATCGCCAGCATCCAGGGCCGAATCGGAAACGATCGAGACGGTAACGTGCGGCCAAGCATGGCACAGCTTACCGCGTGCGGCCACAGAAGGAAACGCTTTCGGACAATGGTCGGTTAAATAACCCGCCATTGTCCTTGCTCCCGTGTCGCGAGAAACAATAGGCATTTCCTGGATTTTTCAGGACTTGTCCGATATATCTGTGTCATTCACAACCCGACGCATGAGCCGCGGGCTATTGCCCGGCTCAAGTCGGCAGTGAATCCAAGCTTCCGGTGGAGAACCTATGGCCTCAATCCTAATCGTTGACGATGAAGCGTCGATCCGAACCTTGCTGCGCAAGATTCTCGAAGCGGATGGACATCAGATCCGGGAAGCGACCAACGGTGAAGCGGGTCTGACACTTTATCGCGAAGCCCCGGCGGACCTCGTCATCACCGACATCTTGATGCCGGAGCGAGACGGCATGGATATCACCTTGGAGCTGACGCGGGAGTTCCTGGATGCCAAAGTCATCGCGATGACCGGGGCCACGGGTGATCAGAACTTCCTGAACGTCGCGAAACTGTTCGGCGCACGGCGCGTGATCAAGAAACCATTCACGGTCGACGCGATCCGCCGTCTCGTTCGCTACACGCTGGAGCACTGATTCGCCCGACGACTTTCCCGCCTATTCAGGCACCATGATGGAAAGAACGATGAATTCGGAAGGCTCTTGCACCGCGGCAACTGCCTATCAGGCAGGAGAGGTTGCCATCCACACCGTTACCTCATTCCCCCGCTCATTATAGGTCAGGTTAGAGCACAAGGACTGCGCGATGAAGATTCCTCGCCCATTGACAGCAGCCGGCCCGCAACTCTCATCGGAACACTGCAGAAACGGCCGCCAAGCGAACCCGTTCCCTTCGTCGGCAATGTGATAAATCAGCCGGTCTGCATCCTGCTCGTAACGGACATGAATCGTGATCCGCCGAACGTTGAGGCGGGGGACGGCCAGCCGCTGCCGGAGCAATTCCTCATGCCGACCCTGTACCAACGCTTGTTGTTTCTTCTGATAGCCTATTTCAAGGTTGCCGTGCTCTACGGCGTTGCACAGCAGTTCGTAGAGCACGCTGCGCAGATGGAGCTTCCTGATATCCGGCAGCATCGAGGCTGTGACCTCGAGTAGCCACTCCACAACTTCCGAAACATGATCCGGATCAGACTCTAGAACGAGTCGGCAGTTCGAGCCTCGGACAGAGGCGACGCCGACCATCCTGAGCGGGCTGGCTTTGCCGATTTCCTCAGGCGTGTGTTCAGGAACAGCCATCTCCATGGCCGGGTCGCCCGATGCCTCCTCCAGAAACACCTCCGCCAAACGAGGAAGGCTCTTTCGACCATGAACGGCAGAGACCGGCGTCTCCCCAAAGTTCAGCAGCCGTTCAACATCCATCGAGACGACGCTTTCCACCGGAGACTCCTTTTTATATCACGCCGTCAACTCAATGCCGATCAAGGCGGCATCGTCGGCAAACTGTTCGTGCCCCAGCCATTGCATAGCCTGCGTGACGGTCAGACTGACGACCTCTGTCAGCGGTCGAAATCCAAGCGTGCGAACGGTTTCCACGAGACGCTCCTGTCCCCACAATTCGCCCGAATGGGCGGCCACCTCATATAAACCATCACTGACGAAGTACAGACGGTCACCAGCTGACACGGATACGTCCATGGTCGTGTACGTCTGAGGCACACAAAACCCAAGAGGCAGCCCAGGGTTCCTGAGCCACGCCACTTCGCCGGATCGGCGATGGAGAAACGCGCCGTTGTGCCCCGCGGTCGCAAAGGAGAGCGTTTGTGAGCGGAGATTGAGCCGTGCAACGATGATCGTAAAGTATTGGCCGTCTGCCGTGAGAGGGAACAACGTGTTGGCGACCGTCAAAATGGCCCCCGGATCCCTTGAGCCGACTTGATGCTGCAAGCTGTCAGCCCGCAGGAAAGTCGCAAAGGAGGCCGAACGCAGAGCGGGTGAGATGCCGTGGCCTGAAGCATCGAGCAGATAAAATCCGATCTCTTGTTCGTTCCAACGTAACACGTTGAAGAGGTCACCGCCCAAGGTCAATGCCGGCCGATAGCTATAGGCAAGGTGTACGCCGGGCAGAACCGGGCCGGGAATCGGCAAAAGCGACGCCACATACTGCGCCGCAGACTGTAATTCCTGCTCAATCAAGTTCTGTTTCTGACGGATATCTTCGGTCGTCTGCTCCAAGGTACGAATGAGCGTCGCCGCACGCAGCCCCGATTGCACGCGGGCCATGATTTCCTCTGGGCTGGCGGCCTTGCGGAGAAAATCATCGGCTCCACGGGCGAGCCCTTCGGCGATCTGCTTCGGCTCATCGTGCGCGGTCATCATCAGGATCTGGCTGGACCGTAAGTCGGGATCACGCCGCACCACCTCGCAGAAGCTTGGCCCATCCATCTCCGGCATCAGCCAGTCCAGGATCGTCAGCGCCGGGCGTTCACGCCGTAGCAACTCCAACCCCGCCCGACCATCGCAGGCTTCGAGGACGCGATAACCGAGCCGCTTGAGGCGGGCTGTCAACGTAATCCGCGCTACAGACTCATCGTCCACAATGAGCACGGTCGGGGGAGGTGCCTCTACAGGAGGATCCTCAGACGCTAATGAGAAGGGTGACGACATGATTTCTCCTTAGGTGCGGAGCATCCGTCGCTTGTGAGCCCATTTGCAACTAGTGACGCTCAGATTCCACGTTGCCGGAGGAATTCAAAACGCGCAAGGAGAAACATGGAATGTGAAGCTTGCATGTATGCGAGACGCCGCGACCGATGTCCGCCGAGTTGTGAGCATACCGGGTGGCTGGGCTTGGCCGATTCGACTACACGGCGTCTTGCGAACCTGCCAGCGCATCCTGCTCATTGTCATACACAGGGATAAGCTTCGGGATATTGGCAAGCACCAACATTTCCTGCACATACGTTTGAGGTTTCGCGATACTCACCGTTCCCTGGCTCTCTTTGAACTGTTGCGAAACAAGCGCCAGCAAGCCCAGCCCAGAACTATCCAAGAAACGTACGCCGCCCATATGAAGAATCAGATGCAGGTAACCTTTCTTCCGCACGGCTTCCACTGCATCAATGAATTCTCTCCGAGCAACATGGGTCAAATCCCCCTTCAGCTCCAAGACAATCCCATTCGGAACCTGGCGTTCGTTGATTTCCATCAGTATCTCCTTTCTTCATGGCCCATGCCCCTCTTTTTTTTACGGATTATGGGGCGTTCAATTGGTTTCTTCGACGCATGAGAGATTGAATATCCTCGCGCATCAATCGCCAATGTTTGCCGTAAAGCCAGCATCGACGCCGTCCGATCAATGCCGTTGCCGCTCGACAAGCCCAGATCAAGCACGACGGCATCCGATCGAGTCTGGCACACAACGGCATGGGCCTGCATCGCGCCGGCCGCATAGACCGTCTCGAACTCGTGTTCTCTCAGCCGCGTGTCGACAGAGTCATCGATGACACGGACCTTCCTCTTCGTCGCCATGGAACTTTCTCCTCTCTTCTATGCGGCATCAGAATGACGCGGGGGCCTGACACGTTCTTGTTCCTGCGACAAGAGCTGACGCACAAGCTCATACTCCGCCCCAAGCCGCGCCAAGCGGTCGCCGACCCCGGCTAGGTTGTTGGCGCGGCCGAGCGTTTGCAGTTCGCCGCAGAGTTGCAGCACCCGATTGGCGCCGAGATTCCCGCTCGCACCCTTCAATGCATGGGCCGCGTCAGCCAGTGCCGCCGCATTGTCCTGACGAAGCGCAATCTGCATCGCCGCCAATCGTTGCGGGGTTTCGTTCAAAAAATACTCGATGAGCGTGGCAAGCACTTCACCGGTTTCATCGAGCTGCCGCAAGTCGGCAAGCACCGCCGAATCGACGACGGCTGCCCCATTGTTACTCTTCTCAGGCTGCGCCGTTGTTCGCTCCTCGGAGGAACCGTCACCATCCAGCCGCCACCGCGCGAGGACTGCGGCCAGATCTTCGCGCCGCACGGGTTTCGCCAGATAGTCGTCCATGCCCGCCGCCAGACAGCGCGCTCGATCGCCGTGCAGCGCGTTCGCCGTCATGGCAATGATCGTAATGTGGGGCGTGCCACACCCTTCGTCTCTTGTCACGCGGCTTTCGTCTTGCGCGTCACGCTGTACGAGCAACGCTTCACGTTCCCGTATCAGCCGCGTGGCGTCGAAGCCGTCCATTTCCGGCATCTGGCAATCCATGAAGACCAGCGCATAAGGAGTGCGCGAGACCGCTTCTACTGCCTCACGGCCGTTCCCCACGACATCGACGCGATAGCCTTCGCGCTCCAACATCTTGGCTGCCACTTTCTGATTCACGATGTGATCCTCCACCACCAATACCCGGCCACGGCGCTGGGCCATAGCCTCAGAGACCGTATGGCGGGTAATCAGCGGAGCGGTGCTGGAATCGGTTGACTCTGCAGATGACTGCGGACTGCCAAGCACCAGAGCCAGACAGTCGTAGAGCTGCGCCTGCCGCACAGGTTTGGTCAGATAGGCATCGAATCCGGTGGCCCGGGCCGTTTGGGCATCACCCCGCTGAGCGAGAGAGGTCAGCAGCACGAGCTTGACAGACCCGATTGACGGATCGGCCTTGATCCGGCGAGCGGTGGTCCAGCCGTCCATCTCCGGCATCTGGGCATCCACAATCGCGAGATCGAACGGCACCCCCGACTCCGCCGCCGCACGCAGTTGTGCGAGAGCCTGAACACCATCCGCAGCCGTCTCCGGCGCCATCCCCCGTGACAGTATTTGCTGTTTCAGAATGGTCCGGTTCGTGGCATGGTCATCCACGATCAGGACTCGGCGCTGCTGTAAGACCGCCTGAGAAATCGGAAGAAATTCGGAGGGTCCCAGCTGGCGAGCCAGGCGAACGGTAAACCAGAAGCAGCTGCCCTGTCCCGGCGTACTCTCGACACCAATGGCGCCTTGCATCAGTTCCGCGAGCTGTTTGCAAATCGCCAGGCCCAAGCCGGTGCCGCCATATTTCCGGGTGGTGGAACTGTCCGCCTGGGAGAAGGGTTGAAAGAGACGGCCACATTGCGCGGGTGTCATGCCGATACCCGTATCACGGACCTCGCACCGCAGCGAGACCAGATCCTCCCCCTCATCTGCTGATGTTCGATCCAACCCGACGCGCACCACAACTTCGCCGCACTCGGTAAACTTGATGGCATTGGTCACCAGGTTGGTGAGAATCTGCCGAAGCTGACTCGGATCGCCCCGCAACGCGGTCGGCACTTCCGCCTGTACCAGCAGACAGAGTTCAATCCCCTTGGTCTGGGCCCGTTCGGCCAGCAGCGCTAGCACGTCTTCCACGAGAGTGCGAAGATCGAATTCGATGACCTCGAGCTTTGCTTTGCCGGCTTCGAGCTTCGAAAAGTCCAGGATGCCATTGATCAGATCCAGCAAATGCTCCCCGCACCGACGGACCGTGTCCACATACTCGCGCTGCTCCTGCGTCAACTCCGTCTCGAGCAACAGCCCCGTCATCCCGATCACCCCGTTCATCGGCGTGCGGATTTCGTGGCTCATCGTGGCCAAGAAAGCCGCCTTCGCCCGTGTCGCCGCTTCCGCCTCAGCTTTTGCCTGTCGCAGGGTTTCCTCCGCTTGCTTGCGGGCCGTCAAATCCAGCATCGCGCCGACCATCCGCACAGCGTGGCCCTGCTCGTTCCGAACCACATAGGCACGATCGAACACGTATCGATAGGAGCCGTCGGCATGGCGAAACCGATACTCGCCCCACCAGTCGTGCCCCCCGCTGTCGATCACCTGGTGGATAGAAGCTTGGATAGCCGTCCAGTCATCCTGATGCACGCGACTCGTCCAGGACTCGATGCCCAGTTCAATGGAGGCGAAGTCATACCCGAACGTACGCTGGAATCCGTCGTTCCACCAGAGGGCGTTGGTCGTCAAATCCCAATCCCACAGGACATCGTTGGCGGCACGGGCGATCAGACGGAACCGTTCTTCACTGAGACGCAGCGCCTCCTCTGCCTGCTTACGAGTGGTGATATCGCGGACAATCGCGATCATTCGTGGCTGTTGTGCCTGACTGGTCGCGACACATTGCAGGTTGATCTCGACCGGCACATCGATGCCGTCTTTATGCCGATGGACGGTCTCGTAATTGAGTACGCGAGTCACCCCGCGCACCAGCGGTTCGATCTTGGTCCGAAGCTTCGGCTCATCGAGTTCCAGCTCGATGTCGACTAGCGACATCCGCAGCAGCTCCTCACGGCTGTACCCGAGTTGCCGCACAGATCCCTCGTTCACATAGATAAACCGCAGCGTGTCTGGCGTGAAAATGAAGGTGGCATCCATGGTGGCGTCTAAGGTGGCCATGGCCTGGCGTAGAGCTTCCTCGGCTTGCCTGTGGGTAGTCAGATCCAGCATCGCGCCGACCATCCGGACAGCTTGGCCCTGCTCGTTCCGAACCACATAGGCGCGATCGAGCACATGCCGATATGAACCGTCGGCATGGCGAAAGCGATATTCGCCCATCCAGTCTTGCCCGCCGTTTTTGATCATCTCTTGCATACTCGTCTGCACACCCCTGGCATCATCGGGATGGATGTGGCTTACCCTGAATTCGACCCCCTGTTCCACAGAGGCACGATCGTAACCGAACGTGTGATCGAGGCCGTCGCTCCACCAGATCCTACGGCTCGCCAGATTCCAATCCCACAGCACATCGTTGGAAGCACGGGCGATCAGGCGGAACTGCTCTTCATGAGATCGGAGCACCTCCTCCGCCTGCTTGCGGACCGTGATATCGCGGACCGCAGCGATCACACACGGCCCCTCTGCGGTGGTCAAAGGACTCAGACTCACGTCTACGCTGACTTCGCTCGCGTCTTTCCGCCGGGCGACCAGCTCACGCCCCACACCCATTGGCAGGGCATGAGCCAATGCCAAGTATCTCGTTGGATGATGGGTCTGGGCCTGTCTGAAGTCATCAGGTAGCAGCATCTCCAACGGTTGCCCCAGAAACTCCTCTCGCTGGTACCCGAAAAGAATCTCTGCCTGGCGATTGACACGTACAATCCGATCGTTTCCGTCAACCACCACCAAGGCGTCCGGCGCTGCATCAATCCATTGGCGAAGCGAAGCTTCGCTCTCCTTGGTCTTCTCTTGGGCCTGCTCAGTCACTCGCCAGTAGAGCAGCAGCGCCACACTCTCCGCGGCAATGGGCGCCCCGTGCAGCAGCGCCCAGATCCAGGGATGGTGCTGCGCCGATGGATGATTATAGGTCAGCGCCGGCGCAAGCGAGCCGATCACACCGTGGTCGGCCACGATAAACAGCAAGGCCGTCGCAAAAGGAATCCAGTCGTGATACAGAGCGACAACCGCCAACATCACGAAAAAATGAAAATGCGCTTCGATGTAGCCGCCGGACAGGTGGACTATCAACGCAGAAGCCATCATCAAGCCCAAGGTGGCAAGAACCGAACGGCTGCGCCGGCCCAAGAATCCGGCGAGGGCCCCTCCGCAGAAACCCAGCAACACCATGCCCGCCAGTGCGCTATGCACCAACGAATGGCCCATCCAGAGCCCAAACCAAGGAATGCCCGCAGCATGGATTCCCAGTAACAACAGAACTCGCCGGTGCAACCGATCCCAGGCGGGGAGATCGAGCGATCCCCCTTGGGGCAGCATTGCGGCGAAACGGATGAATCTAGATCGGCTCATGGTTGAATCCTGTCATTCACCCGACGTTCGCCCTGTCCGAGAACCGACAAGCGTTGGCTGCCGCGTTCGTGGCCCCATGACGGTCTGCGCCTCCCGGAAAGACCCCTTATCGCATTGCGCCGCACCCTACGCCGCCTCGCAATGCGAGGACGAATCCTGCTGCAGCAGCGGCCAGGTAGCGAGCCATCCCGTGATGTCCTCGGCAGGCAGAGGCTTACAGAAGGCGAACCCCTGGGCGAGGTAGCATTTCTGCTTTACGAGCATCTTCATCTGCGCCTCCGTCTCCACCCCTTCGGCGATGACCTTCAGTTTCAACGCCGATGCCATGGCGATGACCGCGTCGATGATGGCTTCCGCATCGGAGCTTTTCATCATGTCCTGGGTGAACGCCCGATCGATTTTCAACGTATCGAGAGGAAAGCGCCGCAGGTAAATAAGCGACGAATACCCGGTGCCGAAATCATCGATCGACAGGGAGATGCCCATTGCTTTCAATTTGCTTAGCATCAATAGCGCGGCCTCCGCATTCTGCATGATGCAGGACTCCGTCAACTCAAGCTCCAGTGCATTCGGTGGGACCCTTGTCTCCGCCAGAATGGCAGCCACCCGCTCCGCCAAGTCCGCCTGACGGAATTGACGGGCGGACACATTGACCGACACTTGCAGATCCTGATAACCCGCCTCGCGCCACCGTTGCAGTTGCTGGCAGGTTTGACGGAGGACAGCCTCGCCGATCGGGATGATCAGGCCGGTTTCTTCCGCCAGCGGAATGAACGTGGCCGGCGATACCAGCCCGGACTCCGGATCGTTCCACCGGGCCAGCGCTTCGAGGCCGACGACGCGGTGGGACACGAGATGCACCTGGGGTTGGTAGTAGACCAGGATTTCTCCGCGCTCAATCGCGCGATGCAACCGGCTTTCCAACACCAGCCGTTCGTACGCGCGTGCGTTCATATCAGGGGTATAGAATTCGTAGCCGTTCTTCCCATGTGCTTTTGCACGAGCGACGGCGGCGTCGGCATTAACGATCAGGTGGTCCGCGCCACCCTGCTCGGTGCTGAGCGCGATCCCGATATTCGCGGCGATGAACACCTCCTGCTTCGCCAACGTCAACGGTGCCTTCAACGCGTTCAGGATCCGTTGTGCAAGACGCCCGGCGATCTCAGGGGTGCCAACGTTGTGGAGCAGGGCCGAGAATTCGTCGGGCCCTACGCGGGCAATGAGATCGGTGGTCCGGAGACACTGTTTGATACGGCCGGCGACCACTGTGAGGAGCTGATCGCCGGCCACGTGGCCCAAGGTATCGTTGACCCGCTTGAACCCGTCGAGATAGATGTAGAGCAACGCATGCCGGGCTTCGCCCGTCGGCCTGTTTTCCGAAAGTACGCGGAGGAGTTGCTGACGGTTCGGCAGCCCTGTGACCGGATCGTAATTGGCCACAAGACGGACCGATTCGGCCGTGCTCCGGTAAAAAATGGCCATGACCAGCAAGAGCGGGATTCGAATCAGATGCTGCACGAGGATAACGCCCGTGTCTTCGATTTCCTGGTACAAGGCCCACCCGTAAATTACGGCGACCAGAGCCATGAAGACGGTCAGTTGCAGCGTCGTCCGCGAAGTCGTGACAATCAGAATGACGACAAAGTACGCCAGGTACAGATCGGAGTCGGCATTGCCGGAGGTATAAATGAGAAACGTGGTGATGACGGCATCCACAACCCCCAAGGCGACCGGGAACCAGTCCGCGCCGATGAATCGTATCGGAAGGACTATGAGGAGGCCGCAAAGCGCCAGCATGCCCAAGATGGCCGTCAGCATCAATGGCTGCGATAGGCCGGGGTCGGCCCCGAACAAGAGTTGATAGCTCAGCACCACTGTGACGAGTGCCTGAAGCTGGATAAAGTTGGCCCGCCGACGCTTGCCCCATGGCGTCGTGGTGCCGCCGTCGATGAAGGCCGGCAGTAGGGAGGCATCGCGGTCGAACCGTGGCGGCGCCGCTGTGTGCGTGTTCATGCGTGTATTCCTCTCAGGATTTGTCTCGTTCACCACCGCGCTCCCGCCACGCCCCGCATTCGCTCCTTGAGCTCTTGAGGTGGGACATCCAGCGCTTGATCGCTGAAGACATATTGATTCTTCCCCTGCGACTTTGCGCGATACATTGCCTCGTCGGCATCCCGAATCAAGTCTTCAGGCCGTTCGTGGAGATTGGTGCTGAACGCGATTCCGATGCTGGCTCCCACCCTGACCGGTTCCCCGACGTCGATCGGCTCCTGAAGCTTCGCCAGGATGCGTTCGGCGACACGCACCGCATCGGCTTCGCTGATCACATGGTTGACCAGCAACGTAAACTCATCTCCTCCATACCGAGCCACCACGTCTCCTTTTCTCATGCAGGAATGGAAACGCTTGGCCGTGTGACGTAACACCGCGTCGCCCGCCTTGTGTCCAAGACGGTCATTGATGGGCTTGAATCCGTCCAGGTCGATGAACAAAACGGCGAACTGGAAGTCTCTGCCGGCGCGGCTCTGTTGAATTGCGCGGGCGACACGCTCCAGAAATTGCGCCCGGTTCGGCAAGCCTGTTAATCCGTCGGTCATCATCCGGTACCGGGCAAGTTCTTCGTTGTCCGCGATACGCTGGGTTTCAACTTGGGCAACCCGCGCCTTTCCGACAAAGACCAGCCCCAGGCACAGCATCACGGGCAGCACAAGCGCGTGTTCCGTCTCGAACTGGCCCAGCCGATACAAAGACAAGGCATAGGCTCCGGCCACGAGCCCGCTGAATACCGAGATCATCGGGGCGGATTGGGCGTATGAGGCCATTGCCAGAGCCAGGAGAAGCGCGGATGTGAACTCGATGGTTGCCGACCTCATTGTCGTCACTGCCACGGCGGTGTCTCCCAACGACACCACGGCGATCAACCAGGCTTCGGTCAACTGATGTCGCGGAACAGCGAGAAGGATGACCGTCACAATGCTAAGGACTGTGACCATGATGCCCTGCAGCCGGGCGACGGATTCGGCGTGCGACAGATGAGTGACGAGGACCGCTACAAACATGAGTTGCAACGTCACGAGATACGCCCGCGTCCTCATGATGTCGGGACACTCGGGATCATGCCGCACAGGCATCATTGCCTCTCATTGCACGCATCGCTAGGCCACATGGAACGGCCGCTGCCCCTACGTTCATGGCCGCCCATCATGCGGTGCTCTCCGACCGGCCTCGCTGCACGGCTGGCGGAGGTCCTCATCGCCGCCTGCCGTTGCCGTTGCCTCTTCGCAGTTCCGGATGATGCGCCGTAACTGCGCCTGACACTTGGGCGCCATACGGATGAATTCGATGCCGAACTCTTCCGGCCTCGACCACCGCATCACGGCCAGATCGACCGTCATCCTCTCGGCTGGCCCCTCCAGATGAATCTCGACCTGGAAGTACTTCACACCCGGCACGCCGCCGGTGGATCGAATCCGGCACCCTTCATGGGAAATATCCACGACCATTCCGGCCTGCGCGAACACGCCGTCGCCGAGCGACACCGGAAAGGCAACACAAAACCGAGGGTATTTTCGCTTGTCGTCCGCGTCGGACCGACAGGCGTCACCCATGTTCTCATCTATGGTCATCGAGTACCTCCTGGAGACTCAACAATACGGCGCGTGGTTCGAACGGTTTCATAAGAATCCAGTCGGCTCCGAAGCAGAGAACGGCCGGCGCTAATTCAGATATGGCCTGTGACCCGCCGCCGCTTATGGCGATGATTTTCGGTCTTTGCCTCAAGGGCATAGATCTTTGGATGACACACCTTCACGATCCTCGACAAACGGAGGCGATCGGATAACGATGAATTGCTATGGCGCCTAATGAGAACGGTAGCGGACCCGGCACAAAACGGTAGATAAGAATTACCCTA
This sequence comes from Nitrospira sp., assembly GCA_036277675.1. Taxonomy (GTDB): domain Bacteria; phylum Nitrospirota; class Nitrospiria; order Nitrospirales; family Nitrospiraceae; genus Nitrospira_D. The sequence continues at coordinate 15,230 of DASUMN010000021.1, forward strand.
TGGCGGAATGATTTTCGGCCCTACCGTGGGATAGAGTAGGACTGCTTTGAAGAATCTATGTGGGCCACGTGCCGGAAGAAATACGCGGCAGCCTGCCCGCGATGGGTAAGACCGAGTTTCTGAAAAATGATTCGGACATAGTTAATTACGGTCTTTTCGCTGAGAGTCAAGATCGCGGCGATCTCTCTGTTCGTTTTGCCGTCGGCAAGGAGGGCCAACACCCGTTGTTGCTGGGATGGAAGCACGGTGACCGACTGCCTCGTGCCGGAGTCCGGTGATCTGCGAATCAGTTGCAGGAAGACGTCGGTCATGGCGGGATCGACGACGGATTCTCCGGCCGCGACTGTTTCTACTGCGCGGATCAACTGTTTGCTCGAGATCTGCTTCAAAAGAAATCCGCTTGCTCCAGCATGGGCCACCGATAGGGGGAGGGTTTTATCTTGAAACGACGTAAGAAACAAAACTCGCGTGCCTGGGCAAGCAGCCAGAATTCTTCTACAAGCCTCGTCGCCGGAAGCATCGGATAAACGATACTCCATCACAACCACGTCGGGCTTGAGACAAGCCGCTTGTTTGATCGCATCAGTCGCATCGCAAGCTTCACCAACCACACAGATCGTCTTCGATTGACGAAACACGCTCTGAAGTCCTAGGCGCACCACTTCATGGTCATCGACCAATAAGAGACGTATCGGTTTCATGGTGAAATCCTTTGCGACCTCCTCTGTCCACACCGCCCATGGGAAACAACTCATGAACGGCCTGTAGAAGCGCTATGGGATAATCGGCTTTGAGGACAAACCCATCGGCACCGGACTTCTGCGCTGCCAGCCGGCAGACTGGATCGTCATAAAGGTGGGCCATGATCACCCGTGGTGCGCTAGGGAGCCTTTTGATGTGTCGTAGCGCTGTGAGCCCGTCCATGTCGGACAGCCACATGTCCAGTACAACAAGGTCGAACCTCCATCGAACGGTCTGCTCAATAACGGCTTCGCCGGTTCCCCAAAAACCGAGGATTTTGATATGAGGATCGCTCTCCAAACATGCGGCGGCGAGTTGCTGAAACTCTTCCCGATCATCCGCGATCAACACCGAGATTGTCTGTATGGTCGATGCCATAAGTGCGCACTTCTTGAATCTTTAAGTTAGGAGAGAGCGGTATATTATGGAGCGATATGCTTCTGTTGAACACTAGGGAAAACACCAGTATTAAATGGAATACCTACGGGGAGTTCGAAGGGACGACTGCGGGCAGACAAGAGAAGAGCGATTGTACGCTATTCCGCTCCCGCCACGATCAACCCGGTACGGATGGCGAATTGA
>DASUMN010000022.1:0-14598 GCA_036277675.1 Nitrospira sp.
CTTCATCACGGAACGGTCTGGTTTGCAGTTCAATGGAGGGCTTTGCCCTGAGTGCATGGACCGGTGTTTTCCTTCGGCACCAGACCGTCCGCCCAGGACCGATCAGCCGGCTACAGGTTGCCGGTAATCAACTTCGATCGTGAATCCCAGGTCTTGAATCATGCCCCAGACTTCTGGGGCCGGGGCGCCGGGAGTCGTCAAGTAGCCGTTGACGAACAGTGAATCGGCAGGATAGAGGGCCAACGGCTGGAGGCTGCGGAGGTTGTATTCACGGCCTCCGGCGATGCGGAGTTCGGTCCTCGGATGGAGGAATCGAAAGAGACAGAGGACTTTCAAGCAGCGCTGCGGGGTGAGGTGGTCAGCCTGTTCCAACGGGGTGCCGGCAACCGGGTTCAGCATGTTCAAGGGAATGGAATCCGGTTTTACGTCCCGCAATGCCATAGCCAGGTCGACTAAATCATCATCCCGTTCGCCCATCCCCACGATACCGCCCGAACAAATTTCCAGTCCGGCCGCCCGCGCGTGCTTGATCGTCGCCAGACGGTCTTGAAAGGTGTGGGTCGTACAGATCGACGTGTGAAAGGCTTCGCTCGTGTTCAAGTTATGGTTCACCCGATCAACGCCGGCGGCTTTGAGGCGTTGTGCCTGCGGTTCGTTCATCAAACCGAGTGAACAGCAAATCTGAATCGGAAGCTCCTGCTTGATGGCGCGCACCGCTCCGGCGATCTCGTCGATTTCGCGGTCCAGCGGACTTCTCCCGCTGATGACGATGCAATACCGTTGAGCCTTCGAGGCGGCGGCCCGGCGGGCGCCCTCGATCATCTGTTGCTGCGGCAGCAGATTGTATCGGTCGATCGGGGCCGTCGATACCGCCGATTGCGAGCAATAGTGGCAATCCTCTTGGCAGGCCCCGCTCTTGGCGTTTTGCAGCATCTGTAGCCGGACGGTCCGGCCGAAATATGTGGACCGTACGGTGAAGGCGGCATGGAGCAGGGGTAAGAGGTCGTGATCCGGAGCCTGCAGCACGGCAAGCGCGTCGGCGTTGGTGAGTGGTTCGTCGCGAAGGGCTTTTTGCGCAAACATCATGTAATCGGTCATTGCAACGTTCCTTTGTCGAGGTCGTGCGTGTGACGGGAGTGCTGTTCGGAACCAGCGTGTTCCGCCTGAAATGTACGATGCGATGGCGCCAGGGATATCGGAGGGGAAACCTACACGGTTTCAAACGGAGAAGCAATGCCTTGATAGGGGATGGCGCGCGCGGACGGAGAGGCTCCGTCCGTACTGACGGTCACGTGACTGGTTTCGAGCCAGGGGAGCGCGGTGAGCGTGTTCCACCGAGCGCAACGCCGGCACCGGCCGGACCATTCCGTGGCTTCATGCTGACACTGTGTACAGATGTAGGGAACGACGACCCGCTTTTTGAAGCTCAACGCTTTCTTGAGTTCGATAATGGCCTGCTCATATTGCTGCTTGCGCAAGTACAGGTTGGCCATGATCTTGTGATAGTCGAGCAAATGATCCTGTGGGCCTTCGATCGTCGACAGCTGGTCGAAGGCTTCATCGACCATTTCGAGCCGGTAATAGAGTTTGCCCAAATAAAATTGCAGCACCGGGTTCTGTGGATCGTTCTGGACCGCGTCCTGATACACACGGATGATTTCCCCGGGTTCTCCCTGGTCCAGAAATAGCTCTTCCAGCCGGTGGAGGATAATGACGCTGCGAGTCTTTGTGTAGACCTTCTTCAAAATCTCGACGGCGTCCTTCGTCTTGCCCTCATGAAGAAGGATCTCGCCGAGCCCGATATAGGCCGGCAGGAAGCTGCGGTCCTTCTTGATGGCGCCGCGGAAATACCGGCGGGCTTTGTCAGGATGGCCGCGTTCAAGCAGTTGCCGTCCGACTTCGTACATGCATCCAAGGAGGAGCGCTTCTTCGGCTTGTTTTTCAGGGTCTGGCAAGCGTGCTTTGACGAGGCGGTGCTGGATCTCGAGCGCCTCGCTCCACTTCTCTAGCCTGATATTCAAATCCCGCTTGCGAATCATGGCCGTCAGGTTGTCCGGCTCGATTTTCAGCATCTTTTGGTAGGCCTGGAGCGCTTCTTCGTAGCGCTTGGCCCCTTCGAGATCTTTGCCCAATTCCAGCAAGATTTCGATGTTCCGCTCGTCCACGCGATGGGCGTGTTGATGCAGCCGGATCGCCTCGGAAAAGTTCTGCTCGGACCGGTAGATGTTTCCCAGCCACAATAAGGAATCGACGCGGTTCGGGTCGATCGCCAGCGCTTTTTCGAAGAGGGTGATCGCCTCCACCGTGCGCCGCGACATGAACGCATGGGTGCCGTCCCGGTGCAGCGTATCCACCTTTTCTTTCCGGCGCACCAGCCGATTGCTGCGCCAGTTCAGAATGACGTGCGCCGTTTGTTGCAGGCCGACCGCAAACGCGACAAAGACGGCGCCGGCGGACATGGAAATCAAGACAAGAGTGACAGGGCTCAGGTCAAATTCAGCGGTCGAGCTGGTGTGGATGATGATGGTGCCGGGATTGAGTTCACGGAAATAGCTGTAGATGAAGACGCCGGCACTGACGAAAAAGATGGTAATCAGCAGTCTGAGCATGCCTAGACCGTTTTCTGCGAGGCGGTTCGTTTCACGATGATCCGCCGCTTCGGCGCGGTGATGGGAGCGGGCGCTGTTGCGGGAATCGGGACCTCTATTGCGTCACTCCACAGCCGTTCCAAGGCATAATGCGCCCGGGCATCCTGCCGAAAAATGTGAGCAACAACATCGCCGAAATCAAGCAAGACCCACTGCCCGGACGTCGTGCCTTCGATGCTCAAGGGCCGCTGGCCCATGCGGGAAAGCGTGCCGTCGATATGGTCGGCAATCGCCCGAGTTTGCCTGTCGGATTCCGCCGATGCGATCACGAGGTAGTCGGCCACAGAAGTCAGGGGGGCGACGTGCAGCACCTGAACATCGACGGCCTTCTTGTCGAGCATCGCCTTGCCGACGGCGAGGGCGGTAGCCTTGGCTGTTTGTGCGATCTCACTCCTCCTGATACAAGCGATGCTGCAGTATATAAGATTCGACCAGGGGCGGCAACAGATTTGCCAGCGTCGTTCCATGCCTGATCCGTTGTCGGATGTCGGAGGCGGATGTTGAACAGGGAGGAATAGGAAGGCAGACGATGCCTCGGCACGAGGGAGTGGCTATGTCCAGCCGGAGCGATTCCCCGGTATCGAGTTGTACGAGTGCCTGGGGGGGTAGTGTCGGCAACAGCGGCATCGTCGCCAGTGACTGGAAGGACTGCCCCGGCCTGGGAACGACGACAAATCGGCAGCGGCGCAGCAACTCTCGAGGATCCTTCCAATTGGGAAGATCGAGAAACGCATCGAGCCCGATCAGAAGATACAGGTCAGTCGAGGAGCCGAATTGGTGCTGGAGTGTTTGGACTGTATCGATCGTATAGGATTTTCCGATCCGTCGTATTTCCATGTCGGACAGGCCGAAGGCTGGTCTGTCGGCAATGGCGAGTCGGACCATTTCGTATCGGTGTGTGGCGGGGGCCAAGGATCCGTCTCGCTTGTGGGGTGGATCGCCGGTCGGCATGAACAGGACGCGGTCAAGTTGGAGCTTGTCGAGGACATGGCCTGCAAGAGCCAAGTGGCCGTTGTGAATGGGATTAAAACTACCGCCGAATAGGCCCAATTTCAGTGCTGAGTGCACGCCTCGCGAAGTCGTCGGCGCGGGCTGGGAGGTGAGCGCTGAGCTGTCGGATTCAAGCCCACTCATAACTCACAACCCACAACTCAACACTCAGAGGATGACCAGGTTGTCCCGGTGAATGACTTCTTCGTACTCTTGCGGCCCGATCAGCCGGTGGATGTCCTGGGTCTTGAGGCCTTTCATGCGCTTCAGGAGCTCGGAAGAGAAATTGACGAGACCCTTGGCGAATTCTTTTCCGTCCGGATCGAGACAGCCGACGGGATCGCCCGCCTCAAATTGTCCGGTGACGTCGATGATGCCGGAAGCCAGGAGACTCTTGCCGCGTGCCGCCAATGCCTCGACAGCCCCTCGATCCAGGCGGACATGGCCGCGGGGGCGGAGAGTAAACGCGATCCAGTGTTTGCGGCTGTTCAGGCGGCGCTCGCGTGCGAGAAAGAGACTGCCGCCAGGCCCTCCAGACAGGACCGTGGGAAGGAGACCGGCCCGTTCGCCGTTGATGATCAACGTGGACACGCCGTACTCGCCGACTTTCTTGGCCGCGCGAACTTTGGTGGCCATGCCCCCCGTGCCCTCGAAGGTGCTGGTGGTTCCGGCCCGGCATTCGATGTCTTCCGTGATATCGGGAATCAGCGCAATCAGCGTCGCGGCGGGATTCTGGCGCGGATCTTCGGTGTAGAGCCCGTCGACGTCGGACAAAATCACCAGTAAATCCGCATCGACCAGATGGGCCACTTCGCCGGCGAGCGTGTCGTTGTCGCCGACGCGGATTTCTTCAACAGCGACCGTGTCGTTTTCATTGATGATGGGCAGCACGCCGAATCCGATCAGCGCCGTGAGCGTGTAGCGGGCGTTCAAGAACCGCCGCCGGTCCGCGAGGTCTTGATGGGTCAGGAGAATCTGGGCGACGTGAACTCCCAACCGCTCGAATGCCTTTTCATAGGCCCACATGAGCCGGCTCTGTCCGACAGCCGCGGCGGCTTGCTTGACCGGCAGGTCTTTGGGGTACTCCTTGAGCTGCAATTTCTTGATGCCGGACACAATGGCGCCCGATGAGACGACCAGTATTTCTCGGCCGCCTGCCCGAAGGGCGGCGATCTCGTCGGCCAGACGCTCGATTTGTTCGACACGCAGACCGGTTGACCGGGAGGCGATCAGACTGCTGCCGATCTTCACGACGATGCGTTTGGCCTGTGCTAGGGTTTCGTCTCGCATGGCGTTGTTCTCAGCGCGTCCACCTGTTTCCCCACGAACGCGATCAAGTGGTCGAGGCCTTCTCTCGTTGCGGACGACACCGGGAAGCATCTGTACTTGTGGCGCTTGCAATAGGCTTGAAGTTGCATGAGCCGGTCGCAGGCTCCGCTGATGTCAATTTTCGTGGCGACGACGGCGAAGGGGCGATCCTTCAGCGTCTCGTCGTACGCCGCGAGTTCCTGTTGCATGACCTCGAAGCTCGCGACCGGTTCGTCGGGCGCCCATTCAGACACATCGATCAGGTGGAGCAGAAAGGCCGTGCGTTCTATGTGACGGAGAAACTGGAATCCCAGTCCTTTTCCTTCATGGGCGCCCTCGATGAGTCCGGGGATATCGGCGACGACGAAGCTGCGGTCCGACCCCCAGCGCACGACACCAAGATGTGGGGTCAGTGTGGTGAAGGGGTAGTCGGCGATTTTCGGTCTGGCCGACGAGATGGCCGCAATCAGTGTCGATTTCCCGGCATTGGGAAAGCCAACCAGCCCGACGTCGGCGAGCAGTTTGAGTTCGAGCCGTAACGTCCGTTCCTCACCGGCGGTTCCCTGCGTACACCGTGTCGGCGTCCGATTCGTGGACGTGGCGAAATTGCTGTTGCCCCGGCCGCCGCGTCCACCGTATGCGATTACCACCGGCTTCCCCTCGGTGACCAGATCGGCCAGCATCTCGCCGGTGGCGTCATCATAGACAACGGTGCCGACCGGGAGAGTGATGAGAGTGTCTTTGCCGGTACGTCCGGTGCAGTTCGATCCGCCGCCGGGCCGTCCGTCTTCCGCTTCATAGTGTTTCTGGTAGCGAAGATCCAAGAGGGTTGTGAGCCGGTGAGAGGCCGTCAGGACCATGTTGCCGCCGTGGCCCCCGTCTCCTCCGTCGGGTCCCCCACGTGGGACAAACATCTCTCGGCGGAAACTGCATATTCCGTCTCCACCTCGTCCTGCTCGAACGGTGATCTGGGCTTCGTCGACAAACATCGCTCTTTCCAAGTATGGGGTTAGGATGATCGGAGTATACCCGACCGGCCCCGAGGAGGGGAGGGGGGATTTTCTAGTTCATTGTGCCAATGTGAACGAGTGCGAGGGGAGAATCAGGATTTAGCGGGGGCAGGATAGACGCTGACTTTCCGTCTTGCGCGTCCACCTTCGAACTTTACCGTGCCGGTCACCCGCGCGAACAAGGTATGATCCCGCCCTAGGTCGACATTGAAGCCGGGGAAAAACTTCGTGCCACGCTGACGAACAATGATGCTGCCGGCTGTGACGGTTTGTCCGCCATAGGCCTTTACGCCAAGATATTGGGGATTGCTGTCCCGACCGTTACGTGAAGATCCGCCGCCTTTGTTTGTTGCCATGGAAGGTCCTTCTTCTGCCGACTAGGCTGTGGCAATACCCTTCACGAGCAGTCTCGTGAAGCCTTGCCGGTGTCCGCGAGTCCGGCGGTAGTTCTTTCGTCGTTTCTTCTTGAAGACGGTGATCGATCTGGTGCGGCCCTGCCGCACGATTTCAGCGGTGACCTTCGCGCCCTGTACGAGGGGTTGTCCAATGACGGGACCTGCCTCTCCATGCACGAGATGCACCCGATCGAGCTCGATCACGGCGCCGACATCGCCGGGTAATTTTTCGACCTGAATCGTCGAACCGGCTTCAACCCGATATTGCTTTCCACCTGTTTCGATAATTGCGTACATGTCTCATTTTCTCCACATGCGACCGAACCATGTAACATACTGTTTTATGAGGTGTCAAGTGAGATTTTGCAGAGCCATTCGGCTATGGCCAGAGGTGATGCACGCTCGCGCGCTGCTCCCCCTCTTCAGGAGGGCTTGGAGAACCGAGGCGAACCAAGTATTCTCGCCTCACTGGTTCAAACTGACTCTGGGAGACGATTCCCAGGTATGTGCTCCTGTATCGACTGAAGGAGACTCCGTGCCGGCAACCCGATTTATCATCCGGACCTACCATCGAATTCCTATTCGCTGTGAGATGTATTACATGGGGGAGGGATTTCTTGGGAAAGGGACGGTCATCAATCTATCCCGCAACGGGTTTCGTGTACTGGGCGACTGTGTGGTCGTGCCGGGAATGGAACTGGTTGTGCGGCTGTCTCTTCCAGACCACGAAGAGCCGGTTGAGATTCAACGGGGCGTGGTCCGCTGGGTTCGCGGTCTGATGTTCGGCGTCCGGGTGATGAAGGTGAAGCCGGAGGGTGAGGATCGGATCGGAACCTTCCTCAGCGCCCGCATGCGGACCTATTGCGCCTTACCGTAACAGCCGTTCGTCGTATCGTACGAAGCGTCCGCTACAGGTCCTTCCGATTGCTTGACGCGTTTCCACCACCACGTTATAGTTCGCGAAGATTGCACAGTGGGAATCGCTGACTGTGCTTGCCGGAAGGGTGTGGTACATGCTGGAGCCGGTTGAGAAAATCTGGATGGACGGCAAACTGGTCCCATGGCAGGACGCGAACGTCCACATTCTGACGCATTCGCTGCATTATGGGCTGGCGGCGTTTGAAGGGATTCGGTGCTACAAAGGGACGTCTGGGTCCGCGATCTTCCGGCTTCAGGAGCATGTCGATCGGCTCTTTGATTCCGCCCATATCGGCCTGATGGCCATGCCCTATGACAAGAAACAGATCGCCGAAGCCATCATTGAAACGGTGCGCGTGAATCGGCTCGACGCCTGTTATATCCGTCCGCTGGTGTATATCGGCTACGGATCGATGGGGGTGCATCCGGGGAACAACCCGATTCGTGTCGCCATCGCAGTATGGAAGTGGGGCGCCTATTTGGGGGACGATGCGTTGGCAAACGGGATGCGTGCCTGTGTGTCGTCGTTTACGAGGCACCATGTCAATGTGTCGATGACCAAGGGGAAAATATCGGGCTACTACGTCAATTCGATTCTGGCCAAGCGGGATGCCAAATCCAGCGGATTCGATGAAGCGATCTTGCTGGATGCCGAAGGGTATGTGTCCGAAGGATCGGGAGAAAATGTCTTTATCGTCCGCAAAGGGAAATTGAAAACGACGCCGCTCACGTCGATTCTTGAAGGAATCACGAGGAACTCCGTGATCGAACTGGCCAGGGAACGGAAGATCCCGGTGGCCGAGGAACGGTTTACGCGGGATGAAATGTATGTCGCCGACGAAGTCTTTGTCACGGGCACGGCCGCCGAACTGACTCCTGTCCGTGAAATCGACCATCGGACGATTGGAACCGGCAAGCCGGGGCCGATCACGCTTGCCTTGCAGAAGGACTTCTTCTCCATCGTGCGCGGTGAAGATCCCGCGCATGCATCCTGGCTCACCCGTATCTGACCAGACGTCAACCGGCAATCGTCAAGCGCAGGTCATGGAGCTTGAACGGGTTTCGTTTGACGAATGACGACTAACGATAACGTGTAACGGCTGGGTTACTGGCCGGTCGGTGTAGCGCTGTCCGAGGAGCCGGATTCCGTCGTAGGTTGACCCGAAGTTGCGGGAGCGGCTGATTCGCTCTTCTTATTCAGATCAATGACGGTCGAGGAAAAATTCTGTTGCTTGGCCAAGATCGCCAATGTGAGCGAGGTCATCATGAACACGGCGGCGACAGCCACGGTCAGTTTGCTCAGAAAGTTGGCCGGCCCCCGGCTGCCGAAGACGGTTTGGCTTGATCCGCCGAATGAGGCGCCGATTTCCGCGCCTTTGCCGGATTGGAGCAGGATCGCTCCGATCATCAGGAAACAGATGAAGACATGCAGGATGACGATGAGTGTGTAGACCATTTACTGTTTGGCTCCAATCAGTTGGGCAATTCCGGCGATTGTAACAAAGGAGTCCACTTGGAGACAAGCCCCGCCGATCAATGCGCCGTCGATCTGATCCGATCGCAACAAGGCGTCGATGTTCTGCGGCGTCACACTGCCTCCGTACAAAATTCTTGTGGCTTCCGCGACATCCGCAGACCACATCGTGGCGAAAAACGCCCGAATGGTCCGGTGCGCGGCGACAGCTTGGTCGGTCGTGGCCGCTTTTCCGGTTCCGATGGCCCACACCGGTTCATATGCAATGGTGAGGGCGGTCACGGAGTGAAGCGAGAGGCCGGCCAGCGCTCCGTGTAATTGTTGCTGAAGCACCTCCTCTGTTTTTCCGGCTTCCCGTTGGGCGAACGATTCTCCGATACACAATATCGGTTTGAGGTCATGAGCGAGGGCGGCGTGGATTTTTTTCTGAATCGCGTCGTCCTGTTCGCCGAAGAGCGTGCGGCGCTCCGAATGGCCGATGATGACATACCGGCAGCCGAGATCCTTGAGCATCGGCGCGGAAATCTCGCCCGTATAGGCACCGTGATCTTCCCAGAAGAGGTTTTGCGCGCCAAGTTGAATGGTTGATGAGGAGCCGAGCGCCGCGCGGACCGACTCCAGCGCCGTGAAGGGCGGCGTGACCACGTATTCAACCGCCGGGGAGGCGGGGAGTCTGCGGGCGATTTCATGGACGAAGGCGGCCGCTTCCGAGGCGGTCTTGTTCATTTTCCAATTGCCGACGATGAGGGTTCTGCGCACGATATCTCTTGCCGAGTGTGTGTGGCGGTGTCGTGGCGGCTAATCCACGCGTTCCGGCAAGGCGACGAGCCCGGGGAGCTCCTTGCCTTCGAGCAATTCTAAGGCGGCCCCACCGCCGGTGGAAATGAAGGAAATACTCTCAGATTCACCCGCCCGATGGACCGCCAGCGCCGTTTCTCCACCTCCGACGATCGTGAGGGCATAGGCGTCGGCAATGGCGTGGGCCATGGCCAGAGTGCCCCGCGCGTAGGCGTCGATTTCAAAGACACCCATCGGGCCGTTCCAGAGAATGGTCTTGGCATTTTGGACCGCCTCCGTGAACAATTTGACGGAAGCCGGCCCGATGTCGAGGGCATACCACCCCTTGGGAATTTCCTGGACGGGGACGATCTTCGATTCTGCGCCGGGCTCACGGCCGGCGGCAACAACGCAATCGACCGGCAGGTAGAACTTGACGCCGCGGGACAGGGCATGGTCTTCGATGCCTTTGGCAAAGTCCAGCATGTCGTTTTCGACCAATGAGTTGCCGATTTCCATTCCCTTGGCCTTCAAGAAGGTGAAGGCCATGCCGCCGCCGATGATGACCTTGTCCACTTTCTTGCCGAGGTTTTCGATGACGCCGATCTTTCCGGAGACTTTCGCGCCGCCCAACACGGCGGCAAATGGGCGAACGGGGTTCGCGACCGCACCTTCGAGATACTCGATTTCTTTTTTGAGCAGCGCACCCGCCGCGGAGTGTTTGATGAACTTGGTGATACCGACGGTCGAGGCGTGGGCACGATGCGCGGCTCCGAAGGCGTCATTGATGAAGACGTCCCCCAGGGATGCGAGGGCTTTGGAGAAAGCCTCGTCGTTTTTCTCTTCGCCGGCATGGAAACGCAGGTTTTCCAAGAGGAGCACGTCGCCCGCTTTCATCTTGGCGACCAGTTTCTCGACGGCCGGGCCGATACAATCAGGAGCGAAGATGACGTCTTTTCCCAGCAGCCGCCCCAATCGCTTCGCCACCGGCGCCAGGCTGTACTTCGGATCGAAGGCGCCTTTTGGCCTTCCGAGGTGGGAGCACAGGATGACCTTCGCGCCTTCGTCCACGACGCGGTTGATGGTCGGTAAGGTGGATCGGATACGGGTATCGTCGGTGATTTGCAACGCTTCGTCGAGCGGTACGTTGAAGTCCGCCCGGATGATCACCCGGTTGCCACGGAGCGGCACATCATCGACGGTTTTTTTGTGCAAGTTCATGAACGCTCCTTAGGATGGTGCGTCAAGGTGAACCGGTCATGCACAGCTCAGTGGGCGGTGGTTTTTCCGGCCAGCACTTTGATCAAGTCGCGGACACGGCACGAGTAGCCCCACTCGTTGTCATACCAGGCCGTCACTTTGACCAGGCGCTTGTCCACGACGTTGGTCAGCGGGGCATCGACGGTCGCGGAGTGCGCATCTCCCTTTTGGTCAATCGAAACGATGGGATCTTCCGAGTACTTGAGAATGCCTTTCAGCCGGCCGTCCGCCGCTTTTTTGAACGCGGCATTGACCGCGGCGACATCGCAATCTTTCTCCGTTTCCACGGTCAGATCCACCAATGAGACGTTCGGAGTGGGCACCCGAATGGCCAATCCGTCCAACTTTCCTTTCAGTTCAGGAATGACGAGGTGCAGCGCTTTGGCGGCGCCGGTGCTCGTCGGGATCATCGACATGCCGGCGGCGCGGGCTCGACGGAGGTCTTTATGGGGGAGATCCAACAACTGCTGGTCGTTCGTATAGGAGTGGATCGTCGTCATGGTCCCATGCTTGATGCCGAAATTCTCCAACAACACTTTGGCGACCGGGGCCAGGCAATTCGTCGTGCAGGAGGCATTGGACACGATCGCGTGCGACTTGGGGTCGAGCGTATCATCATTGACGCCCAGCACGATCGTCACATCCGGGTCTTTGGACGGGGCTGAAATGATGACCTGTTTGGCGCCTGCCGAGAGATGCTTTCCCGCGCTGTCCCGTTCCGTAAAGCGCCCCGTCGATTCAACGACGATGTCGACATTGAGGGATTTCCACGGCAGTTCCTTTGGATCTTTCATCGCAAGGACCCGAATGGGTTTCCCATCAACCAGGATCTGGTCGTCCTTGGCTTCGACCTGTTCCTTGAGCGTGCCATGTACGGAGTCGTACTTGAGCAAATAGGCCAGGGTTTTGGCATCGGTTAAATCATTGATCGCCACGATGTCAATGTCGGGATCGCCCAAGGATGCCCGAAATACGTTGCGCCCGATGCGTCCAAATCCATTGATGCCGACTCGAATAGCCATAATTTCCTAATCCTCTGGATAAGAACTGGATACCAATTTATTATGCCGGCAGTTCGCAGCCGGCAACGCGACATAGCTGGGAATAGTATCGGCGCCCTCCCCTCATGTCAAGGCATACCGAGAGGGGAAATGAGACTGGATGACGCTGCCACGATAGAAGATTTCAGCCGGGAGTTGGGCGATCAGAGTGGCCAACTTGCTTCCTCTCTGGCCTCTTGTCTACAGTTTGATGTGGATACAATCTTGGAGTCTTTGATGAACGAGACGATTTCGAGCGCGTCGCAGGTATTGGAGTGGCCGCGGTTGTTGGACTTGCTGGCGCAGCAGGCCCAATCGGCGCTTGGGGCGGCGCGGTGCCGCTCTCTTTCGCTGACGGAGGAACTGGCCGTGGCACATCGGCGCCAGCAGGAAACAACCGAGATGGTGAGGTTGCTCGAAGGAGATGAGCCGATGCCAGCCCTGTCATTCCCGGACATTCGTGAGTCTGTGGTCCGCGCGGGCAAGGGAGGGGTGCTGGAGGCGCAGGAATTGAGGGAGTGTGCCGTGGTGTTGGAGTTGATGGAGGAACTCGAACGGTACATGGCGCAGGATCGCATCGATGCGCAGATGTTGGCCCAGATTGTGACGCCTCTGCACGGGGTCAAATGGCTGCGGCCGGTACGGTCGGCCATCGACGCGGCGATTCAACCGGACGGCACAATCAATGAGTCGGCAACGCCGGAATTGAGGAGACTGACGCACCATGCTCAAGAGTTGAAGCAGGAGATGCGGGAGCATCTCGAACGGATTCTGCATTCGCGGCGGTACGAAGAGATTTTGCAAGAGAGTTATTTCGCGCAACGCGAGGGGCGTTATGTGGTGCCGGTGAAGGCGGACATGCGAGGCAGAATTCCCGGCATCGTGCATGATGTCTCGGCCAGCGGGGCCACCGTGTTTCTCGAACCGCGCGAATTAGTGGAATTGAACAATTCCATCAAAGTGGCCGACCTGGATATCGAACGAGAGATCCGTCAGATTTTGCGCGAACTCACGGTCTTGATCGCTGATAAGTCGGACCAGATTGGACACGGTATCGAGGCGCTGACGGAGTTCGATTGCGTCAGAGCCAAGGCGGAGCTGAGCCGTAAGTTGAGGTGCAACCCTGTGAATGTGAATGAGCACGGACGCGTGGTCTTGAAGGGAGCTCGGCACCCATTGCTCATGGTCGCCAAAGAGCAGGTCGTGCCGAATGACATTGTGGCGGATGAGACCATTCGTGTGTTGGTGATTTCTGGGCCGAATACCGGAGGGAAGACGGTTACGCTGAAGATCGTCGGGCTCTATGCGCTCATGGTGCGGGCGGGCCTCCATTTGCCTTGCGCGCCGGAATCGGAGATGGCGTTATTCACACAATGCTACGCCGACATCGGCGACGCGCAGGATTTGAGCCGAGATCTCTCCAGCTTTTCCGCACATATGACGCAAATGGTTCAGCTCTTGTCCGACGCCGGCAAGAGGGTCGAGGCGGGTGAGTCCGCTGTGCCTCGATCGCTGGTGTTGCTCGATGAGCCGGTGACCTCGACCGATCCACAGGAAGGGGCGGCGTTGGCCGAGGCGCTGCTCTGCAGGCTCGCGTCGCTCAATATGAAGGTCGTGACGACGACCCATTATAGTCAGCTCAAGGAGCTGGCGCAGACCATGCCTGGCTTTGCCAATGCCAGTGTGGAATTCGATGTGGCACGGTTGGCGCCGACGTATCGATTGTTTATGGGCATTCCCGGCGGGTCGTCCGCCTTGGAGATCGCGGGACGGCTCGGCATGGATGACGCGATTGTGAACGACGCACGGCGGCGATTGCGCCACGAGGATCGGCGGCTGGAACAGCTGATGGCGGACTTGCAACACAAACAGCGGCAGTTGGCGGAAGACATGGAGCGGGCGCAACAGGCAAGAGCCGAAGCTGAACAGGCGGCAAGCGAGGCCAAAGCATTACAAGCGCGATTGGAGGAAGCCGAGCAGGAGGCTCGCAAGGGGCTGAAGAAAAAGCTTGGTGAGCAATTTCAACGGGCGAGGGCCGAGGTTCAGGCTACGGTCGATGCTGTCAAGCGCGAACAGAAGCTCATCAAGGCGAAGGAGGCCAAGCAACGGCTCAGTGAGCTGGAGGTGCGTACACGACAGGAGTTGGCTCCCACCGGTGAACCGATTCCGGTCGAACGGCTGAACATCGGCGACCTTGTGGAGATCGCAGGACTTGGGATGAGCGGGAGTTTGCTTGAGGCGCCTCAGGGAAAGAAGCGCGTGCGCGTCAAAGTGGGGGAGGGGGAAGTGCTGGCGACCGTCTCAAACCTGGTCGGATTAGCGCGTGCATCGAGTGACGCGCCGCCGCCCGCAGCACTAACGGACAGCACCCGTCGGTTTCCAACCGGCGGCGGGCTGGGACTCGACGAACAGATGGTGGTGGATGTGCGGGGCCAGGCGGCGGACGACGCATTGGACCGAGTGGTGGCCGCGTTAGATCGGGCCACCTTAGCGGGCGAGCGGTTTGTCCGCATCATCCACGGTCACGGTACGGGCCGGCTCAAATCGTCCCTGCGCGAGTATCTGAAAGACTCACCGTATGTGGAAGAGTTCCGCTCCGGCGACCGGTCCGAAGGCGGCGACGGCGTGACGGTGGCGAAGCTGCGGTAGGGTGAGTGTGCCGAGTCTCTATGCTGAAACGACAGAAGCTGCTCTTGAAGTAGTTTCTTGCGACTGATGGTCGTCATTTGAATCGGTTGGCCAAGTCGATGTGTGTTTGCAAGACGCGACTCCAATAGT
>DASUMN010000023.1:0-11748 GCA_036277675.1 Nitrospira sp.
GAGGCGTCTGCCATTGTTCAATGAATCGCTCCAGCTGGATCTCAAGGCACTCCGAATGTGTTCAGAGACAATAGGTGTCAACATGTCCCCCGGCACCATTTGTCATGTATGAATCGACTGTCTATCAGGAGTAACCAAAGACGTGTGCCTTCCATAGGATCAAGGATCGTATTGCTGAGCCAACTCACATGAACAATTGCCTTCGCAATACGAGCGTGAAGAAAATTATGGTGACCGGGGGGGCAGGGTTCCTCGGTTCGCATTTGTGTGAGCGCTTACTAGAGGCAGGGCATGAAGTGCTCTGTGTCGACAATTATTTCACCGGCAGCAAGCGGAATATCGAACATCTGCTCGCGCACCCACGATTTGAGGCGCTGCGTCATGATGTCACCTTCCCACTCTATGTAGAGGTGGATGAGATTTATAATCTCGCGTGTCCCGCTTCACCCATTCATTATCAGTTTGATCCCGTTCAGACGACCAAGACCAGCGTGCACGGGGCGATCAACATGCTGGGCCTGGCGAAGCGCGTGAAAGCGCGCATTCTCCAGGCTTCGACCTCCGAGGTGTATGGAGATCCCGAGGTGCATCCGCAGCCGGAGAGTTATTGGGGGAAGGTCAATCCAGTGGGCGTTCGGAGCTGTTATGACGAGGGCAAACGGTGCGCGGAAACGTTGTTTTTTGATTACTGGCGCCAGCACAAACTGAAAATCAAGGTAGCCAGAATATTCAATACGTACGGGCCGCGGATGCATCCCAACGACGGCCGTGTCGTGAGCAACTTCATCGTGCAGGCGATCAAGGGCGAGCCGATCACTATTTACGGCGATGGGTCGCAAACCAGGAGTTTTTGCTATGTTGATGACCTGGTCGATGGGCTGATTCGGCTGATGGACACGCCTGATGAAGTCACCGGCCCGATCAACCTTGGAAATCCTGTTGCCTTCACCATGCTGAATCTTTGCGAGCTCATCATTAAGCTCACGGGGAGCCGTTCAACGGTCTGTTTTTCGCCATTACCTCCCGATGATCCCAAACAGCGGCAGCCGGATATCTCGCTGGCCTCGAGTGTTCTCAACTGGAAGCCGTCGGTTTCACTTGAGCAAGGGCTGAAGACGACGGTCGATTATTTTCATCACGTCTTGAAGTAAAACCTCCGTGCTCTCTTTTTCTGGACTTTTCCTTTGTGTTCATTTGATTCTGTAGTATAAGAGCCTGGGGGTAGTGGCACATTGTGTGCCTATAGGTGTGCCGATCCACTAGGGAAAGGGCCATTGCGTGACGCGTGGACAACGAGGAGTGTTCTTCGGCAGGTCTTCTGGGATTGCCCAGATTGCTGGAGTGTGTCTGCTCTCCGGTTGTGCCTTATTTGCCTCGCCGGATGCGAAACGTGGCGACCAACATCTGGCGGCGGGCCATTGGGAAGAGGCCAGTCTGGCGTACAAGCAGGCTCTCAAAGAGGCTCCTTTTGACGCCTCGTTGCAAGGCAAATATGTGTTGGCCCGGGAACGTGCGGGGGCACTGTACGAAGAACGGGGACGAGCCTTGTTGAAGGACCGCCAGATCGACCTTGCCGTTGAACAATTCAAACAGGCCTTGGCAATGGATCCGTCTCGTACGGAGTATCAGGCAAGCCTTGCCGAAGCGGTTCGTCTGAAGGAAGCTCGAACGCAATATCGGGAGGCGGACCGTCTGGCTCAACTCGGGCGGAGGGATGAGGCCTTCGAGGGTTTCACGCGTTCCGCTGAATTGGACCCGACGTTTCAAGAGCCGCTCGACAGTCTCAGCCGGATGGCGGAAGAACAGCAGGCGCTTCAGCGTGGGGATCGGTTGAAGCAGCCCCTGACGCTCAAGTTTCGTAACGCAGGTCTTAAGGAAGTCTTGGAAGGAGTCGCAAAGGCCGGCGGGTTCACCCTGATTTTCGACAAAGATGTCAGGAATGATCCGATTTCCATTGCGATTCAAGATACGACCGTCGAAGACGCTCTGCAATTGGTGCTGAACAGCAACAGCCTCTTTTCTCAGAAAGTCTCCCCGAGTCTATTGATCGTCAGTCCGAACACCAAACAGAAACAGGAACAATATCAGGATTTGATGATCCGGACCTTTTACCTGTCGAACGCGAAATCGAAAGACATGCTCGTGCTTCTGAAGACGATGCTGGATTCCAAGCGCATGCATGCCAATGAACAACTCAACACAATTGTGATTCGCGATCAGCCTGAGAAAATCCAGATGGCTGAGAGAATTATCCTGGCCAACGACCGTCAGGAGGCTGAGGTGCTCTTTGACGTCGAAGTGCTGGAGGTCAACCGGACCATCAATCAGAACTATGGGCTGACATATCCCAAACAGGTCGCGGCCGCTATGGTTCCCCTTCCCCCTCCTGCCGGTCTGATTGCTGGGACGATAGCCCAGCAATTCAGCGCCAGCCAGTTGTCGGATCTGGGGCCGGGGAACTATCTCTTCAAACTTCCGACAAATGTCCAGCTCGACTTCTTCAAGCAGATTACGGACGCGAAGACGCTGGCTTCTCCGAAAATCCGTGTGGTGAATAATAAGAAGGCGGAAATCAATATCGGCGACAAACAACCGATTCTGCTCTCCACGACGAACGTCCTTCCCGGCCAAGCGACGACCGGGGCGGTGCCGACCACCTCGACCGTCACCTCGATCGAGTTCCGGGATACCGGTGTCAAGCTCACCGTGGAGCCTGCGATCAAGCTTGGAAACGAGCTCGGGCTGAAAATGAAGATTGAAGTGATTCGGCTGGGCGAACAGGTGACCTTGCAGGCGTCTCCCCCCATTACCCAGTTCAAGTTCGGCAATCGGTCTGCGGAGACGATGCTCAGCATCAAAGATGGGGAAACGATCGTTTTGGGCGGACTTTTGCAGGAAGAAGACCGGAAAACCAGAGTGACGGTTCCTTGGATCGGCGATCTCCCCCTGATCGGAAATCTCATCAGCTCGTTCAGGACAGACCGAGTCACCACGGAAGTGATCTTAACGATCACACCGCATATCGTGCAGAACATGACCCCGCCGGCCCTCAGCACGCAAACGTTCTGGTCCGGTACGGAATCGACCTATGCGACAAATCCGCTCTTTTCGAGCTCTGCGCACACGGGCGGAACAGCGTTGAGAAATGGGCTCAGGGAAACTTCCTTGTCGAGCAGTAACAAGGTGGGTGGACTGGAGGAAGCAAAATCCAGCCGCTTATTCGAGCAGATGGCGGCTCCAGATCCTCTGCTGACTATTCGTCCGGAGGAGTCAGCCATTCGGTCAGGCAAGGAAATCAAGCTGGCCGTGGTCGATGCACGGATTGCGGCATCGGACGCCGTGTTCAGGCTCGAATACGATCCAAACGTTCTAGAATTCAAACGGCTTAGTGAGGCGGAAATGATTAGTGCGCCTGAGGCCCAATCGGATGAGTCGGTGGGGGGAGCGGTCGGCACCATCTCGTTCCGGCTGAGTCGTCCGACTCAGCGTGCTCCGCGCACCGCCAACGTCACGTTCATGGCCAAGGCGCGTGGAGTGTCTCCCGTCCGAGTCGAACTGGTTACTCCTGGCCGGGACAGTCAGGCGATGACGTCACCGGTCGGGACAGGAATCGTGAGAGTGCGGTGAAGGAAGACGGACTCACACTGCTGGAAATCCTGGTGACGATGACGATTGTGGTGATTCTGGCATCGGTCGCCATGCCGCTCAGCAAAGTGTCGACGAAGCGTGTGCAGGAAATTGAATTGCGCCAGCAACTCCGGGCTATCAGGAGTGCCATCGACTTGTTCAAGCTTGAGTGGAACCGGGATGGGGATGTCTTGATTGGCCCGGTGTGTTTGAAAAACAAGCTGACGTGCAAGGATGTGACGAGTCCGTACGGCTTCCCGAAATCGCTCGATGTGCTGCTTGAAGTGAAATTGACGGGAGAAGAAGCGACAGTCCGGGGTACCACGGTCAGACGGTATTTGCGCACGACGCCGTTGGACCCGTTGACTGGAAAGTCAGATTGGATTCTGCGATGTTACAAAGATCAGCCCAAGACATCCAGCTGGTGCGGGCAAGATGTCTATGATGTCATGACACGAAGCGAGGCGCCTGCGCTCGATGGCACCAAATATCAGGATTGGTAGGGCGCGTAGAGCGGATGAGGGCTTCACCCTGGTGGAGCTCATGATCGTGGTGGCGATCGTCGGCATCCTCGCGACGATCTCAGTACCGTCCTATCAGACATCATTGATGAAGGCGAGGGAGACGGTGTTGCGGCAGGATCTGTTCACCATCAGGGAGGTGCTCGACCAGCATCGCGCGGATCAGGGGAAGTATCCTTCCTCATTGGCCGCGCTGGTCGCGGCCGGATATCTGCGCAAGCTTCCCAAGGATCCCTTTACCAATTCAACTGATACGTGGCAGGAAATATCCGAACCCACAGAGGGCGGCGTGTTCGACGTGTATTCAGGGTCGGACTTAGTCGGAACGAATGGGACGGCGTATAACCAATGGTGAGCATGCACCCAAAGAATGCAGGCGCGAGTTTCTTTAGGTGGCATCAGGCGCGTGGTCTGGAGGAACTGAGGTGTGCCCTGTTTGTGGGGATGGTGGGGATCATGGCGGGATGGTCGGTGGCATGCAGTCCCTTGGAGCCGATCGATGAGCCGGAGATGTCCGATCTGCAGTTGACTATGGATACGCTCAAAACGTCGGTTCGCGATTCGCAACGCACCATCGCTGAGTTACGCGCGGAGGCCGATGCTCGGCGCCAGGAATTGGCTGAGTTGCGCATCGCCAGGGCTCAATTGGAGGGACGGGTTCGTGAAGCCGAGCGCCGGTTGAGCGAAGCCCGCTATGTCATCGAATTGCAGCGGGAAGAGCTGGCCGGGTCGCGGTCTGAGCGGGAACGAATGTCCAGAACCGGGGCGAGGACGCACAGTCAACCCAAGCAGCCGCAAAAACAGATGGCGGCGCTGAGCTCTTCAGTTGCGGCCGGAATGGCCGGCATGCCTTCATCAACGGGACAGCGTACAGACCCGGCGGCTGCCCGAGTCGACCAGCCAGATTGGTTAGAGGACAGCGCCGCCGTTTCGACTCCGACGGTTCATCGGCCCCAAAGAGCTGTTCTTGGCGAAGGGCCGCCGACCACAAATCCAGTGCGTATCTCGATCAAGCGGGGCGATACCCTCTGGAGTATCGCGCAGCGGTATCAGATTCCGCTCAAGCGCTTGATGGCCATCAATGGGTTGGCCGACCATCAGATCCAAGCCGGTCAAGCTCTCTGGCTGGCCGAACCTCCCGCCTCCAGCTCACGATCGTACGAGGCGGCGGAGTAGAGCCCATTCATTTTCTGTAGCCGATTCAAGGTCCACACCATGGCAGTATTCACCTACCGGGTTGCCAGGTCAGACGGCTCCACCATCAATGGCCACATCGAGGGTGACGAAGAATCCGTCGTGCGCGCAAAGCTCGAATCGCAAGGGTTGCTGGTCTTTACGCTCCGTCGCCGAGGAATACGTGCATCGACGGCATCGAGCAAGTCATGGTCATGGGGCACGCTTCCGCTGGGAGAGTTTTTGATCTTCAACCAGGAATTGCTGGCCCTCGTGAAGTCGGGTCTTCCGGTCTTGCGTGTCTGGGATCTGCTCATCGAACGAGCCGGTCACGCCGGGTTTCAACAGGTCCTGCGCGATGTGCGGGAAAATATTCGAGGCGGTTCCTCGGCCTCGGACGCGCTGGCCAGACATCCGGCGTATTTCCCGGAACTGTACGTCGCGACGATCAAAACCGGTGAGCAGTCAGGCAATCTTGCCGACGTGCTGCAACGGTACGTGGGGTATCTCAAGTTGATGATTGGGCTGCGCCAGAAGGTGATGAAGGCCCTGTCCTACCCGCTGTTTTTGATTCTCATCGGAGCCGGCGTCATCGTGTTTCTGTTGACCTATGTCGTGCCGACCTTTGTGTCGGTCTATGGAGAATCAGCGAAGACCTTGCCGTGGGCGACACAACTGCTGCTGGATATTGTGAAACACGCGGAGACCAGGCTGGTGCCTCTGGCGCTGCTCATGATTGGTCTCGCGGCGGCCGCGCGCGCCTATTATAAGACAGCGGCGGGCCGTTTGGCCGTGGATCGATTTATGCTGAAGGTTCCCCTGTTCGGACCCATTGCCGTCAAACATAATACGGTGCAGTTGACCAGAACGTTGGGAACGATCCTCGCCAGCGGAATTCCCTTGGTTGATGCGCTGCAGAGTGCGAAGGGGGCTGTGTCCAATCGATGGATTGCGAAGGGGATGGCGGGCGCGGTCGACGATATCCGCGAAGGTGTGACGCTGGCGGCAGCCGTGAGTCGTCCGCAGGTCCTCCCGAACCTCGCGATTGAGATGCTGTCAGTTGGCGAGGAGACCGGTTCACTCGATGGCATGCTGCGGGATATCGCCGAGTTTTACGAGGCCGATCTCGATACCAGGCTCACCCAGCTGACGACTTGGATCGAGCCCGCGCTGTTATTGGTGATGGGAGTGTTGGTCGGTGGCATCGTTATCGTCATGTATCTGCCGGTGTTTCAGATGGCAGGGACGGTCGGGTAGGAGAGGGGGCTCAATGGCGGAGGGGATGATACGAGGCGTGTCAACAATGGAGACGGCCCATGGCGCGTAGCCTTGCGAGACCGTCTCTCGGGGATGTGCTCGTCAGCCAGGGGCTTGTCCCAAAACACACTATCGAGGAGACCCTTCGCCGTCTGGGCGGAGCGGCGGCCACATTAGGCCACGTGTTACTGGGAGAGGGGCTGCTCTCGGAGGACCAGCTTGCCCGTGCATTGGCCGTCCAGTATGGGTTGCCGTATGATCCCTTGACGAGCTTTCAAGTCGATCCCCGCTACTACGACACGGTTTCCGTCAAGTTGATGCAACGATTTCCGTTCATTCCTATCGCCGACCGCGACGGGCTGTTGACCATCGCGGTGTCCGACCCGCACAACATCCTCGGATTGGACGAACTCGAAATCTTGATCGGGAAGTCTCTGGAGCTGATCGTCAGTTCCAAGAGCGCGATTCTGGCTGCATTGGACCGCAGCGCAGGATCAAGTCAAGCGCTCCGCGAGCTCGAGGCCGAATATCGGTCGATGTTGGTGAAAGAAGATGAACGCGGCGATGAGATTCTGACCATCGATCACGCTGCGGAGGACCAGAGCCCCGCCGTCAAACTGCTGGACTCGATTTTGTTGAGTGCGATGCAGCGCCGTGCGAGCGATGTTCACATTGAAGCCGCCGACCGGTCGACCAGTGTCAAATTTCGGGTCGACGGTATTCTCGTGCAGGCGATGGAACCGCTGGATATCCGATTGCATGCACCGCTCGTGTCCCGCCTCAAAGTGATCGCCGAACTGGATATCGCGGAACGCCGTGTGCCGCAAGACGGCAGTTTTCGCATGCGATTGGATCGGAAGGTCGTGGATTTCCGTGTCTCCATCCTGCCGAGCGTGTTCGGCGAATCGGCGGTCATCAGAATCTTGGATCGAGAATCCATCACAGCCGGTGTCTCAGCGTTGAAACTCGACCGGCTGGGATTCAATCTGGAGGATCTGAAACGGTTCCGGCGGGCCATCACCCGCCCCTACGGGATGATCTTGGTCACCGGCCCGACGGGAAGTGGAAAGACCACCACCTTATATGCCGCAATCTCCGAAATGAACACGCTCGAAGATAAACTGATTACCATCGAGGACCCGGTCGAATATCAGTTCGCGGGCGTGGTGCAGATTCCGGTCAACGAGAAAAAAGGGCTGACGTTCGCGAGAGGGCTGCGGTCTATTCTTCGTCACGATCCGGACAAGATCATGGTCGGTGAAATCCGTGACGCCGAAACGGCTCAGATCGCCATTCAATCTGCGCTCACGGGCCACCTGGTGTTGACGACCGTCCATGCCAACAACGTGTTCGACGTGATCGGACGATTTGCGTCAATGGGGATCGACGCCTACAACTTTCTCGCGGCGCTCAACTGTGTGCTGGCGCAGCGGTTGGTCCGCATGTTGTGCCCGGCCTGTCGCGCGCCGGTGAAGATCGAGCAGGCCGTCATTGAAGAGTCTGGGTTAAATTACGCCCAGTATAAAGACACGGTGTTCTATGATGGGAAGGGTTGCCCCCAGTGCCTAGGGACCGGGTTTCGAGGCCGGAAGTGCATTACCGAATTTTTGGATCTGACCGATGAGATCAAGGAAATGATTCTGGCGGAACGCCCCTTGTCAGAGATTCGGTATCGCGCGGTGACCGAGGGCATGATTACGTTGCGGCAATCGGCCCTGAAGAAGGTGCTGAGCGGGGAGACATCGTTGCGGGAGATTAACCGTGTGACGTTCAGTGAGGAAGGGTGAGCGATGTGGGAATGGGCCAGTAAAAAACCGCAGCGCTGTCTCAAAATGGGGGTGGATGCTGCGGCCTGGGTGGAAACAGAGCTGAATTGGAGGGGGCGAAGGCGGTATCGGTGCGTGGTGTCACCGCTTCAGGATGGGCTCGTGAAGCCGTCTCCTGCCGAGGATAATCTTTCAGATATTTCAGTTCTGGAAGGTCGCATCCGCACACTCACGGGATCTGGGGCTGAATCGCACCAGCATGGACGATCGGTGCTGTCTGATCTGCCGCGGCGCATCACGCTGCTGCTTCCTGACGCCGCCGTGCGTACGGTGGTGTTGCAACTCGATCAGTTGCCCGCGGATCGGGAAGAGCGCGAGGCGTTGATCAGATGGCGGCTGGGGCAGGAACAGCTCTTT
Organism: Nitrospira sp.; assembly: GCA_036277675.1. Classification (GTDB taxonomy): domain Bacteria; phylum Nitrospirota; class Nitrospiria; order Nitrospirales; family Nitrospiraceae; genus Nitrospira_D. The sequence goes on from DASUMN010000023.1 coordinate 8,762, forward strand.
TCACTGACTGGGGCGAAACTGGTGTGGCAGGTGTTTCCTGCTGTATCGGGACACAGCAGGAGAGCCCATACCGTATTGGCCGTGGCGATTCAGGAATCGGTGTTGCAGCAGTATGAATCGCTCTGCGAGTCGGCGGGTTTGATTCCGCATGAGGTTGGGGTTACGAGTTTACGGCTGTACAACCTTTGGAGAAAGGTGGCCGGCCGGTTAAGCCGCGGGAAGGCCGATTTTCTCTGGGCCACCGTCGCAGATCGGGCATTGACGACGATGGTCTTTCAGCAAGGACGATTGCTGTTTTACCGGTGCAAACTCTTAGGAGCCGAGACGGCCACGCACGGGCTAACCGTGGACCCGTTGGACAAGGTTATCGGGGAATGCGGCGCTTCCTTGGAACTCTGCCAACAACGGCATCCTGACCTAGCCGTCACGCATGCAGTGTTGTGCGGGGATGGAGAGGTGGCGGCCCTAAAATCCCAGGTCGAGACTCGTCTCGGTCTCTCTGTCGAGACAATGGATTGGGGAGTCATCGAGGCGCTTGGTTTGGCGGCAAGAGGGAGCCAACGGGGCATCACCTCACTGGCGGCCATGGCAGGAATATGATGAATCGGAACGCGGCACCGTTGTCGATCGGGCGGTTGGCCGCCGCCATGACGCATATTCCGCTCCTGGGCAGGAGCCGAGAGGAGTTTCACATCAATCTCAGCAGCCGGTATCGGTCCGCGATGGCCCCAATCCGCGCCGTGCTGGTGATGGGCTGTGCGTTCCTGCTGCTGGGCATTCTTTGGAGTCTGGGCCAGGCAGGTGTGGGATATCGGGATGTGCGAACCATGTCAGCGGAGCTCGATCGGATCCGCCAGCAAGACACACAGTTGATCGCCGAGGCTCGGCAAGAAGGGATCGACCTGTCCGAAGGGATGTTGCAGCGCTTGCCGGCCGAAATCGAATTGGCCAATCTGCTGATTGAAAAGCGCGCATTTTCCTGGACGAAGTTTTTGGCGGGGCTGGAACAGGCGATTCCTCCAAGGCTCGTGTTGAGCAGCGTGCGGTTGGAGCAAGGCGGAACCATGGTCCATCTGTTAGGAAGCGCCGTCAGTTTAGAGGACATCACCGCGTTCACGGTGGGGCTTCAAGATCATCCGACGTTCAAGGATCCGGTGCTGGCGCAGCACCGTGTTGGGACGAACGGATTGGTGGAGTTCGATGTGACCCTCCGTTACAGCCAGGCAAGATGATGACGTCGATGCGGGACCGGTTGGTGATTCTGTTGCAACTGCCGTTTGCACCGGTGTTGCCGTGGATCGGCATTGCGCTAGGATTGTTGTGTGTCTTGCTCGTGGTGCGGGATGTCGGTGTCGTAGGAGCCACGTCCGAGCTGGAACGGGTGGAGAAGGAATGGGTCGCGGCGCGGCAGCTGCTGATACACCACCGGGAGGCCAGAAAAGCGAAAACAGATCTTGCCCAGGTGTGGAGTCTGCTGCCGGCAGAGCGGGATTTTTCTCCGTTGGCGCTGGGTATATCGGAGGAAGCCAAGCGGGATCGCGTCACCTTACCGGCCTTGTCCTATAAGACAGAACCGACCACCGTGGCCAATACCAGCAAGGGGGTCTTGCAAGGCTCGATGAGTGGGCGGTACGAAGACTTGCGCCGATTCATCTATGATTTGGAAACCGCGGAGGAGTTCTTGTTCATCGAGGACCTTGAGCTTGCTCGGTCTAGTGCGGCCCAAGGGCAGACGCTCACCTTCAACATCAAGATCGCCACCTATCTCCGGGCGGATACGCCGGGGCCCGCCGCGCAAGGGACGGGCAGATGATGATGGATGCGAAACAGAAATCGATTGCCGCCGCGGTCTTACTGCTGGCGTGGGCAGGCCTGGCGGCTTGGCAATGGGGGACATGGACAGAGCCGCATCGGGTTCCCTTGAAAAATGTTACGGGTTCCGCCGGTGCCACTCGTGCTGGTACGCACGCAGGAAATAGTATGCACGTGAATCTGGAACGGCTCACCTCAGCGCATGACCAACAGCAGATGTCGTTTGCCACGCTTCGCAACATCTTTGCATTGCCGAGTCAGGACGGGACGCTGCCGAATCCAACCGAGGCGATGGCGACCACGGAGCCGGATTTAACGACGGCCCAATCTCTGCTGCAACAAGCCGTGTCGACAGAACTGGCGCAATACAAGTATCTGGGTTTTGTCCGGATGGGCGAATTCCCCATGCAACGCAAACCCATTGCCGTGCTCAGCAAGAATGAAGAGGTGGTCATCGGGAAAGTCGGAGACCGGGTCGAGGACCATGTGGTGCTCACGGCGGTGACCCCCGAGAGTGTCACCATCCGGGATACCGGTTCCGGCGTCGACCAAACCCTGCCATTGTCAGACGAACAGCCTGCGCAACAGTGAGTGGCCTCCATGGGGATTCGTCCAGCTTGGTTGAAGCAAGAGGAACGAGGCTTTTCGTACCTCATGCTGATGATCGCCGTTGTGGTGATGGGCATCGTCATGTCGGTGGCAGCCCGGCAATGGAAGGTGATGGTCCAACGGGAGTTGGAAGCGGACCTTCTGGCCAAGGGCGTCGAAATTCAGAACGCCTTGGCCCTCTATTCGGCCAGCATGAAAGCGGGGCGAGTCATGCCCGGCGAGGTGTATCCGCAGACACTGGCCGATCTGACCAGGTTGCCAAAGCCCTTCCTCAGAAAAGTGTACGGAGATCCGGTCGGACACGGGGAGTGGGAGGTGGTGCGTGCGCCTACCGGCGGCATCATGGGCGTGCGCAGCAAAAGCAAGAGCAAGCCGATCCGGCAACAGAACTTTCCGCTCGTGGTTCGCCATTTCCAAGGCAAGCCCACCTATTATGACTGGGTGTTCCAACATCCGAGCCCGTCCGGGGCGGTGGTGAATCCACTGGGGACACAGCCTCAGCCTGGGTTCACAGGACAACCCACTGCGCCTGGCGCACCGGTCTCACCCACGCCACCAGCATCGGG
>DASUMN010000024.1:0-6160 GCA_036277675.1 Nitrospira sp.
GCAAGCCGTGAAGCGGCTGGCAGATCTCGATCTGTTCCAGTTTATCCATCCGAAGTTGAAATGGTCAGACCGGCTCCACACCCTCTTGGGGGCCATCGAACAAGCTGTCGATTGGTATCGGCTGCTGTATTTAGATCGCAAGATGGACGTCTGGCTGGTCTACATGATGGGATTGCTGGAAGTCCTGACTGGGCGAGCCGTGCAGGATGTGCTCAAGCGATTTCCATTTTCCGAGGCGGAAGCACGAGCGCTCAAAGCAGCCCGTACAGGTTCCCAGGGTGTTATGCGGCGGCTCAGCGCCAAATCGCCGCTCAAACCGTCAGAAACCTATCGGTTGCTGTCGGGTCTGCCCGATGAGGCTCTACTCGGATTGATGGCCAAGAGCAAAGGCGATTCGGTGAAACGCCAGGTCTCGGCCTTCCTGACGACCTATCAGCACGTGAAGCCAATCCTGACCGGCGCCGATCTCAAGGCGATGGGGCTCAAGCCGGGGCCGGATTTCAAACAGATCCTTGATCGACTGTTTGATGCAAAACTGAACGGCGAAGTGGAAACGGAGGCGGACGAACGAGTGCTCGTCCGTCGCATGGCGAATCTGCCTGCATGAGGCACATTAATTCATCGGCGTGATTGTGGCCGAGACTTCGTTGGGCAGGAGCAGGGTGGCCATTGCCCGATTCTGTTCGTCCGGCTGAATCAGCGCGAACAACGGCACCGGTTGTGGGACACCGCCGGGTGGCAGGGCCAGCATAGCCGGAAAGTCGATCAACGGCGAGAGCGTTGTCTGGCCGGCCAAGCGGAGGCGAAAGGCCATCAGCACGTCGCGTAGACGTTCCGCCTTGTCTGTCTCCGTGAGTTCCGCTCCCGGGGCAATTCCGATATCCCAGAGCGGCTTGGTAATCGTGATCGGGAAGGTGAGGCCAAGCTTTTTTGCGTCCTCCGTGACATCGATCAGAATCCCTGCCTGGATGGCTTGCTGGCGATTGGCAATCAGTTGAACGGGCGGATCCTGAGTCCGTACTTCTGATGTCTCGTCCGCCTTTGCTGGATCCTCGGTCTTGGATTCTGGAGCAGCAGGCAACGGAAGGGCAGTGGCCACTACTTCAGCTTCGAGAGTTTCGGACTGCATTTGCAGGAGGAGTGGGGACTTCTCCGGAAAAGTTGGGAGGGCATGAATCAGCCCCTCGTAGACCTTCTTGGCGGATTCAGACCAGTCAGCGTTGAACGGTTTTCCTGCAAAGGCAGCTTCGGCCGCTTTTCGTTCATCGTAGGTGAGGATCCGTGGGGTGCGCGTCGTGTCCATGGCAAGTAGATAAGCCGGAGAGATGATAAGTCAAGACTGCGCCCGTATCATTTCTAAAGACGAGTTGGGAAGGCGGCGGCACTTCGTTTCTAGCGCGAATAAGTGCGCATGAAGCCCAAGCAGATGGAGTGGCTCCATTGCACCAAAGATCCCTCTCAAGGTGAAGCGTTCAAAACCTACGTGCTATAGTCGCCTCATGGCACGCATGGACTACTATCGAATCCTGGGCGTTTCCCGCGAAGCGTCGGACGACGAGATCAAGAAAGCCTACCGCAAGCTTGTCTTTCAGCATCATCCCGATCGGAATCCAGAGAGCGATTCTGCTGATGAGAAGATCCGCGAGATCAACGCCGCCTATGAAATTGTCGGCGACACGGAGAAGCGCAGGAGTTATGACCGGCTCTTCTGGGGGGGCGAACCGCGTGCCGAGGCCGTTGATCCGACAGTCATCCTCGAACAGATGGAGCGCACACTATTCGATGAAGGGCGCAAAGAGCTCTTTGCCCTGTTAATGCAGAATGTCACACGGATCAAGGAAGAATTGCGCGTCATCCGCCGACGGACAGTGGCGGTGCAGGGCTACGACTCGTTTCTCGAACACGTTGTGGAAGCGCGAGCGGATGAAATTGTCGATGAGTTCGTGACAGAGGACATGCAGGGGCGCGCGCGGCGCCTGGTTGAAGTGGCAACGGAGATGATGCTGTCGCAGGGTGTGGCCAAGCGAAACGACGAGGGAGGGGTTCGTTCTCTCCGCAACAGGCTTGAGGCGTCGTTCAGAAAAGGCCGCTTGCACGGCATTGCGTCGGCGTTGGAGCTGTTTTACGAGAGAACGTAGTAGCGAGGTTTATGATGAAGAGCGGTACTGTCGTGGAATGCGTGGTCCGATCGTGCACAGGACTTCATAGGCGATGGTGCCGGTCCAGTTGGCGATATCCTCAGCCGTAATCCGGTCCGCTCCCTGGGAGCCGATGAGGACGGCTTCGTCTCCGATGGCCGCTCCGGCAATCTTGGTGACATCGACCATGATCATGTCCATGCAGACCAGACCGGCGATCGGCGCGCGTTGCCCATGGATCAGGACTTGGCCACGATTGGAGAGGCGTCGGCTGATGCCATCGGCATACCCGATCGGCAGCACGGCAATCTTGGTCGGTTGTGTTGCGGTGAAGGTGCCGTTGTAGCTGACCTTCTGCCCAGGTTGGATCGTTCGGAGTTGGGCGATAGATGTTCTCAAAGAGAGGACCGGTTTCAGGTCCGGAACAGGAACGGACTTGGGCAAGGTATGATATCCGTACAGCATGATGCCGGGGCGGACGAGTGAGAAGTGCGCGTCCGGGAAGCGGATCGCGCCGCCACTATTGGCTGCATGAATCAGTGGGACCCTGAATCCGTTCGCCGTCACGATTCCAATGACGTTGCGGAAGTGCGTTAACTGCTCCTGGGTTGCGCCTGTGTCTGCCCCATCCGCATCCGCCAGATGAGTCATGAGTCCTTCCAAATGGAGTGTGCGCGGGAAGTGCTTGGAACTGAAGAGATGTGCCACCTCTTCCTGTGTGAGTCCCAGACGTCCCATGCCTGTATCCACTTTGAGATGAATCGGGTAGGGAGTTTGGAACGATGAGGCGACTTGTGCCAATTTGGGAAGGATGGCGGCGTCACTCACCACCGGAGTCAATTGATGGGCGAACAGATCGGTGAACTGTTCCGGGAAGAGCGGCCCGAGGATCACGATCGGTGCGTTGATACCGGCTTGCCGAAGTGCAATCCCTTCCTCGATCGACACGACGGCGACACGCGACACCCCTTGGCGAATGAGTGCCTTGGCCGTTTCAACGGCCCCGTGGCCGTAGGCATTCGCTTTGACGACGGTCATGACGTCGCAGCCGGGAACGAGCGTATTGCGGAATTGGGCCAGGTTGTGGACCAGGGCGGTCAGATCGACTGTGGCACTGGTTGGAAGAAATGTCGAAGTGGTTAGCACGCCGGGGGACAGGGGAGAAGCCTGAACCTCAGACTTCCATGATTTCCTGTTCCTTCTTCTTGATGACGTCGTCGATCTTCTGCCCGAATTGATCGGTGAGCTTTTGGGTGTCCTGTTCGGCCTTCCGAAGCTCGTCTTCCGTGAGCTTGGCATCTTTTTGGAGTTTCTTCAACTCTTCATTCGCATCGCGCCGGAAGCCGCGGATTTGTACTTTGGTGTCTTCCCCGTGCTTCTTGCAAATTTTCGTCAGTTCTTTTCGGCGTTCTTCGGTCAGCGGTGGGAGCGGAACACGAATCATTTTTCCGTCGTTTGACGGCGTCACGCCTAATCCGGAATTGGCCAACGCTTTCTCGATTTCCTTGATCAGCTGCGGCTCCCACGGCTGGATGGTGATCAACCGTGCTTCGGGCGTGGAAATGTTGGAGACCTGCTTCAACGGCGTCATGGTGCCATAGTAGTCGACTCGGACCCCATCGAAGAGGGCGACCGAAGCGCGGCCTGTGCGGAGGCCGGCCAGATCCCGTTTCAGATGCTCCACCGCCTGTTCCATATGCGTGGTGAGCTTTTGTCGAACCGCGGCTGCGTTGGACATGGCGATACTCCGTATTGAGATCAGCGATGGCCGGCGGTGACGAGCGTTCCGATCGGTTCGCCGGTGGCCACGCGCTTGAAGTTGCCTTTGACCTTGAGGTTGAACACGATGAGCGGAAGATTGTTATCCATGCAGAGGCTGATCGCCGTGGAATCCATGACCTTCAGGTTCTGATTCAAGATGGCCATGAAGGGAATGTCGGCGTATTTTGTGGCGCCAGGATGTTTCATCGGATCGGCGTCGTAGATGCCGTCCACCTTGGTGCCTTTCATGATGACTTGCGCCCCGATCTCCATGGCGCGGAGCACCGCGGCCGTGTCGGTGGAGAAGTAGGGGTTGCCGGTGCCGCCGGCGAAGATCACCACGCGGTTTTTCTCCAGATGGCGAATGGCTCTCCGGCGGATGTATCCTTCCGCCAATTGGCGCATTTCGATGGCGGATTGCACGCGCGTGTTGATGCCGGCTCGTTCGAGAGCGTTTTGGAGCGCCAAGGCATTGAGCACCGTGGCCAGCATGCCCATGTAATCGGCGGAGGCGCGCTCCATGCCCGATGCGCTCGCGGCAATACCCCGAAAGATGTTTCCTCCGCCGATGACGACGGCGACTTGAACGTCGAGCGCGACGACGGAAGCGATTTCCTCCGCCAGGCCTTCGAGAATAGAAGGTTGAATGCCGTAGCCCTGCTCACCGGCCAACATCTCCCCGCTTACTTTCAGAAGGAGGCGCCGGTATTTGGCAGTGGTCATGCTTCGCCCAATTGGTAGCGGGTAAACCGGCGGATGTTCATGTTCTCGCCGATCTTGGCTATTTTTTGGGATAACAGGTCCTTGATCATGACGGCCGGGTCCTTGATGAAGGACTGTTCCAACAGGCAGTTCTCCTGGTAGAACTTTTCCAGTTTGCCCTCGACGATTTTCGGCCACGCGGCGGGTGGTTTGCCCATTTCTTTGGCCTGCGCTTCGTAGATCGCGCGCTCCTTGTCCTGGACCTCTTTGGCGATATCTTCCCGTCGTACGTAGGTGGGCTTGGCCGCGGCGACCTGCAGCGCGAGGTCGTTGACGAACGCTTTGAATTCGTCGTTGCGCGCGACGAAATCCGTTTCACAATTGACTTCAATAAGGACGCCGATCTTGCCTCCCATATGGATATAGGAGTGCACGAGCCCCTGGTTCGTCTCGCGCCCGGACTTTTTCGCCGCCGCCGCGAGACCCTTTTGCCGAAGATAGTCGATCGCCTTCTCAATGTCGTTCCCGTTTTCGGTGAGGGCCTTTTGGCAATCCAAAATGCCGGCACCGGTCTTTTCACGAAGCTCTTTCACAAGCTGACTTGATCCTGCCATGGTCCGTTATCCTTCGCCGTCTGATGAAATGGAATCGTTGACTGCCCGTCCGATGATCGAGTTTAGGATGCCGGGACACTTTCCATGCGAGCGGCCGGTTTCTTGTCAGTGGCCGCGGGGGACGTCTGAAACTCCGCTTCTTCACGCTGTGTTTTAAGGTGCGCGCCTTCAATGCATGCGTCCGCGATCTTGGACGTAATCAACTTGATCGACCGGATCGCGTCGTCGTTACCTGGGATCGGGTGCGTAATATGATCGGGATCGCAATTGCTGTCCAGAATGGCGATCACGGGAATATCCAGCCTGGTCGCCTCTTGTACGGCGATCTTCTCGATTCTGGTGTCCAGGATGAATACGGCGCCCGGCAGGCTTCGCATATTCTTGATGCCCGACAGGTATTTTTGAAGCTTGGCGATGTCCTTCTGCATCAGAAGGATTTCCTTCTTCTTGAGGCCGTGTTCGCTGGGGTTCAGCAACGTGGCTTCCATCTTTTTCATCTTGTCGATGCTGCGGCGGATTGTTTGAAAGTTCGTGAGCATGCCGCCGAGCCATCGCTGATTGACGAAGAACATATTCGCGCGCTTCGCTTCCTCCTCAAGGATCTCCGCGGCTTGGCGCTTGGTGCCGACGAAGAGGATGGAGTCTCCACCCGCCACGGTATCTCGGACGAAGGCATAGGCCTGCTCCATGCGGGTCAGGGTCTGTTGCAGATCAATGATGTAAATGCCGTTGCGCTCGCCGAACAGGAACTTCTTCATTTTGGGGTTCCAGCGGTTCGTCTGGTGCCCGAAGTGCACGCCGGCTTCCAATAGTTCCTTGATTGCCACCACTCCCATGCCTTCACCTCCCTTGCAGGCTTGCAGAGCACCCACGAATGGGCGAGGGGCGTCCAGCCCCTTATTCTCAAGCCAGGCGGCGTGTGTTCACGCCGATGTTGGATTTGAA
>DASUMN010000025.1:0-5901 GCA_036277675.1 Nitrospira sp.
TTGAAGCAGCAATATACCGAGCAGCAAGTCGGATTTGACGTAGATAACTGGTACTCGGCGATCGTGCGGGCCAGGGATCGGGTGAGGGCTGCCACGGAATCGTACCGGTTGGCCAAGATCCTGGAGGATGGCGAGCGTAAACGGTTCGACTTGGGGAAGACCAGTATCCTTTTCGTCAATACGCGCGAGCGTAACGCTGTCGAGGCAGCCTACCAGCTGTATCGGGCGCAGGCCGACTACGCCGTCGCGCGCGGAGGGATGCTGTGGGCGAGGGGCGCATTGTCGAAGTCTTGGCCTGAGAGCGAGTTGGTCAAGTACGGGAACCCCCTGACGGCGGCGGGCATGAACGGCTACCAGCAACCGGGCCGCGATTGATTCGGCGCAAGGAGCATTCTTCGATGGCTGCTCTCTTATTCGTGATTCTGATCTTGTTCCCTGTGGCGACATGGGCGGAACCGGTGTACGATTCCAGCTCGTCGAACCTGCAGTCCTCCCGTACGGAGCCCCTGACCATCACCGAAGTGCTCGCCCGTATTGAGTTGACGCATCCGTTGCTTCGGGCCACCGGTGTCGAACGGACGCAGGCTCGGGCGAAGATCTTAAAGGCGCTCGGGGCCTGGGAACCGACATTCAAGAACATATCGGAGACCGATCGCTATCAGAGTTGGAACTTCCTGGCCTTTGTGAATACGACGACGGGAGGATATAACGATACCAAGCTCGAGGTTGGGCATCCCTGGGGCTTCCGGGTTCATGGTGGCATCCGCAGCGGCTATGGAGATCGCACCAACCAAGCCGCCCATGCGCTCATCCCTAATGATGGACTGCTCTACTGGCAAAACCAACAAATCCTCGCCGGTGGGGAGGGCCATCTGCTACGCGGGCTCCTGATCAACGACGAGTACGCCGACTATCAAAAAGCCGAACTCATGGGGCCGCTGGCTGAGATCCACGTCGCCCAAAAACGGCAGGACCTCTATCTCGCCGGCGCCATCCAATATTGGGATTGGCAAGTCGCGGTCAAGCAGGCCGAGGTGCGGAGGCAAAATCTGGCGGTTGCCGAAGCGCGATTCACCCAGGTCGAGGGCCAGGCCAAAGCCGGCAAGATTTCGCCTCTTGACGTGGCTGAAATGGGCCAGGAAGTTCAGAACCGCCGGGAGGCCGCCATCGCCGCGCAACGGCAGGTGGAGTACGAGCAGTATAAACTGTCCCTCTTTCTCTGGGAGAACGGCGAGCCGGTGGCTCCACGACCGGAGTGGGCTCCTGAGTTCACGGGAGAAACGCCCTTGCCGACCGAAGAAGACGTCACCGCGGCCAAGGTCTCGGCCAAGGAGGACCGGCCGGAAGTGCAGTCCCTCTACATCGAAGCCAAGTTGAACAATATCGATCTGAAGCTCGCCAAGAACTTCCTGCTCCCGAAGTTGGATTTTAGAGGGGGGCAAATGGACGCGGCCTCAGACTGGAACGTGGGAGTCGGATATCGGATAGAATCGTGGTTTGCGATGCCCCTGTTCCAGCGGGAAGGGCGTGGGAAAGTCATGTATGCCGAAGCGGACCAGCAACAATTGGTCTTGAAACAGCTGTATGCCGAACAGCAAGTCAGCATCGACGTGGACAACTGGGTTTCGGCGATTGTCAGGGCCAGGGATCGAGTGCGGGCCGCCTCCGAAGCGTATCGGTTGGCCAAGGTGCTCGAAGAGGGCGAGCGTAAACGATTCGACCAGGGGGTCACCAGCATTTTATTTGTGAATAAGCGGGAGCAAAACGCCGTTGAGGCGGCGTATGAACTGTATCGTGCCCAGTACGATTATGTGCTCGCACGAGGTGGATACCTCTGGGCGCGTGGGGGCTTGTCGAAGTCAGTGGCAACTGACGTCCTGGCCAAGTATGGCGATCCTTCAAAGGCAGCGGGATTGCACGGCAACAAAGTCAAAGGACGTGACTAAGTGGGTTACAAGGAGCAGCCTTCTTTGATCACATTGGTGTTGGTCATGTTGACGGTGTTGCCAACCATGGCACTCGCGGAGCCCCCAGCCATCGAGCCCTCCGCCGCAACCGCCTCCGCCGTGCGAACCGCCCCCCTGACCATTGAAGAGGTGCTGGCCAGGATTGAGTTGACCCATCCCCTCCTCAGGGCAACAGGACTGGAGCGGGCGCAGGCTCGGGCGAGAATCCTGAAAGCGCTGGGTGCGTGGGAACCCAAGGTTCGAAATGAGGTCGAGTTCGATCGCTATCAAACGTTCAATCTGACAAATGTCAGTGGTGTGCCGAATCACTTAAGCTCTGGATATGACGATCTCATGCTCAAGCTCGGACACCCCTGGGGATGGAATCTCTTCCTCGGGATCCGGAATGTCTTCGGCGATCATGCGACGCTCCTGGGAGACAACACGAATCTCCCAGTGCGTAATGTCCAGAGTCCCGCGGTGGCGGTCCCTCAAGACTTACAACTGTTCTATCCGCAGCAAATGATGATTGTCGGCGGGAAGTTTAATCTCCTCCGGGGATTCATCATCAACGAAGAGTACGCCGAGTTCCAGCAGGCCGAACTCTCGGAGCCGCAGGCGGAGATCAAGGTCGCGCAGAAACGCCAGGACCTCTATCTGGCCGGCGCTATTCAATATTGGGATTGGCAGGTAGCCGTCAAACAGGCCGAGGTGCAGAAGCAAAACCTGGCAGTTGCCGAGGCCCGATTCACCCAGGTCGAGGGGCAGGCTAAGGCCGGAAAGGTTTCGCCGCTCGATGTGGTCGAGGTGGGCCAAGAAGTTCAACGCCGCCGGGAGGCCGCCATCGCCGCCCAACGACAGGCGGAATATGAACAGTATAAACTGTCCCTCTTTCTCTGGGAGAATGGCGAACCGGTGACTCCACAACCGGAGTGGGCGCCGGAGTTCACGGGGGAAACCCCGCTGCCGACCGAAGAAGAGATTGCCGCAGCCAAGGTAGCGGCCAAGGAGGACCGCCCGGAGGTGCGAGCGCTCGCCATTGAACTTCAGATGAACAACATCGATGTCAAGCTGGCGAAGAATAGTCTGCTGCCAAAGCTCTACATAGAGGGGGGGCCGGCTATCGGCTCTATCTATTGGGTTGGAGGGATCGGTTACCGAGTGGGGACGTTCTTCAGTATCCCGTTGTTCAATCGAGAGGCCCGAGGAAAAGTGGCCCATGCGCAGGCTGAGCAAGAACGCCTGACGTATGAACTATGGAACAAAGAGCAACAGGTCAGCATTGATGTCGACAATTGGGTGTCGGCCATCGTCCGGGCCAGGGATCGAGTGAGGGCTGCTACGGAAGCGTACCGGCTGGCCAAGGTGCTGGAGGAGGGCGAACGCAAACGCTTCGACATGGGGGCGACCAGTATCTTGTTTGTGAACATGCGAGAGCGTAACGCCGTCGAGGCAGCCTATGATCTGTATCGTGCCCAGTATGATTACGTATTAGCACGAGGTGGATATCTCTGGGCCCAGGGAGGCTTGTCGAGGGCGACGGGCGCGAGTGTGCTTGCCAAATACGGCGATCCGGTGCATACGGCTGGTTCATCAGGTCAGAAGATTGAAGGTCGGGACTAAGTCAATTAAGGACCGTATTTTTTACTCTTAACTCTGGAACGGAGGGTTGTGATGACGGAAACACAGAGGACACATCATCCGAACCTATTGCAGGGATTGCTTCAACAGCTCTCCGTGGCCATGAAGGCTGAGAAAAAGATCATGAGTTTGATCTTTTCTTATGCTTTGGCCGTGGCGTTCTTTTCACTCATTATCCCACTCACGGTCCAAGAACTCGTCAGCACATTCTCATATGCCGTGCAACCAGTCATGATCTGGACGCTGACGAGCATCATGTTCTTGGTCCTGCTCTTTGTGGGTATGTTCAAAGCCTTCCATTTCTACGCCGTGGATGTCATCCAGCGACGTATCTTCGCGCGCGTCGCGGTGGCAATGGTGGAGCAACTGCCGCGCTATCAATTTCAGGGGTACCGCGCCGAAATGGCGAATCGCTTCATCGAAACCATTTTTATGCAACGTGCCTTGTCCACCCTCCTCATTGATCTGGTCAATGTTCTCGTCGGCGGGATGGTCGGGATGGCGATGCTCGTCGTCTATCATCCCTACTTTCTGGTGTACAACGTCATGCTGATGGGAGGATTCGCCATCACATTTTTTGTGCTGTCCCGTGGCGCCGTGAGGACGACGCTCGACATGTCTCGGGCGAAATACGACATGTTCCATTGGATTCAGGAAATTTCTCGCAATGTCTTGCAGTTGAAGGCCACGGACAGCCAGCCCTATCTCTTGCAAAAGACCAATGACCTGGTCAATCGGTATACCGATACTCGAAAGGCGCGCTTCGCCGTGTTGATCCGTCAGTACGTCGGGTCGGTGTCCGGGCAAGCCTTGGCTCAAGCAGGCGCCCTGGCATTGGCCGGAGCCCTCCTGGCGCAAGGCCAGTTGACGCTCGGCCAATTGGTGGCCGTTGAAGTCGTCGTCGGGGCCCTGGTCATCAGCTTCGATTCGCTCATCAAGAACATGGGCCATGTATACTATTTCTTCGTGTCTCTGACAGAACTCGATGCCTTCTTCTCCCATCCGCAAGATCAAGTACCGGCGTCATCCGCGGTGACGTTGCCGACCCCGCGGGGTCAGGGTATCCGTGTCACCTGCAAGAACGTCGGACTCGTGCATGATGGCTACTCGGTGTTCGATAACTTCAACCTGGAAGTCGCTCCTGGCGAGAAGCTCGGTATCTATGCGAAAACCGCTGTGGCCAAACTCTCTTTAGCCAGAGTATTGGGAGGGCTTGAGGCACCGACGAATGGAGTGGTGCAATACAACGGTGTTGATCTTCGCTACCTGGACCCGGATGCCATTAATCAATGCCGAAGCGTCGTCATCGACTCACAGCTGACCCTCCTTCAGGGGACGATCGAAGATAATATCGTGGTGGGCCGATCCTATGTGACCTATGATGATATCGCCTGGGCCCTCCGGTTCGCTGAACTGGAAGAGGAAATCGAAGCCCTCCCTCGTGGAATTAAATCGGATATCCGCGAGCTGGGTGAGGTGCTGCCGTCCAGCAAGGTCGTCCAGATCTTGTTGGCCCGTGCCGTCCTCGGCCACCCGCAAGTACTCGTCTTCGACGGACTGATTCACAGCATGGATCCGTCTATGCGGGAAACAATTTTGCGCAGGCTCTGTTCCAAGGATGAAACATGGTCGGTCATTTTCGTCTCAACAGATCCAAACCTAACGGCGCATGCCGATCGGCGTATCATGTTGCACCATACGCATGCATGAACGGGTCGAACAGACGTAACCACAGTAAGTAATATCAACGGAGGCTTACATGGCTGGCCTAGATCGTGAACGCGGAAGTAATGAGCGTGCACTGGTTCCAAGGGCAACGGGGTTTGAAGCGATTGCTCTCGACACCGGAAGCGCATTAACCAAGATGCCATGCTGGGATGCCGTCAAAATACCCAGGCGGCTGACAACGGCATCACGCGTCACCCTGACGCTGCTGATTCTGATCCTCATCATGATTGACTTTGTGCCATGGACACAAACCATCAGTGCCAACGGCAAGGTTTCTGCCTATACGCCGTACGAACGACCGCAGAACCTCGAAGCCCAGATCACGGGGCGAATCAAGGCGTGGCATGTCTATGAAGGTGTGAAGGTCAAACAGGGCGATCTGATTGCAGAGCTCCAAGATTACGACCCGAACTTCATGGCACCTGAACTGCTCGAACTTCTGGAACAGCGGAAGGTGGCCCTGCAGCAGCAACGCCAGGCGGCATTAGCCAGGGCCGATCAACTCAACAAGCGGATCGGTCAAATGAAGAACCTCGTGAGAGCTGCGGTGCCGTCAGCCGATGCCCGTGTGGTCGAGGCTGAAAAC
>DASUMN010000026.1:0-8661 GCA_036277675.1 Nitrospira sp.
CTGGCATCGGCCCTAGTGGCGTCGAGCGCGACGGCAAACCCCAGCGGGGCCCCCAGATCCCGAATAGCCGATTTCAACTCGGCGAGATACGCGCGGCTCTGCTTGTGCCGTAGCTCGGCTTTCTTATGTTCGAGAATGCGATCGAGAATCATCGGCGGTTAGACCTTGTTCGTGTAGGCAACGAGTCGCTCAAGTTTCTCGGCAGCAGCACCCGAGTCGATGGTCTGTTGCGCGAGACGGAACCCCTCTTTTAACGTCTTCGCCTTGCCCCCGACGACCATGGCGGCGGCGGCGTTGAGACAGACGATGTCCCGTTTCGGACCTTTTCTGCCCCGTAAGATGTCACGCGCGATACGCGCATTGTCCTCGGGCAGGCCTCCGGCGACTTCCTTCCGCGGCGTGCGCGGCACATTGAACTCTTCCGGAGCGATGAAATAACTCGACACGACGCCGCCCTTGCCTTCGGAGATCTTCGTCCGATCCGACACCGTGATCTCGTCCAGCCCATCCATGCCATGGGTGACGAGGCAATGTTGCGCTCCCAGTTCCAACAGCACCCGCCCGAGAATCTCGGTCATGTTCGCATCGTAGACACCCAGCACTTGATGTGTGGCCCCTGCCGGGTTCGCCAGTGGCCCCAAGATATTGAGCAGCGTTCTGATGCCCATCTCCTGCCTCGGCCCGGCGCAATGTTTCATCGCTTCGTGATAGAGCGGGGCGAACAAGAAGCCGATGCCCACTTCATCAATACAGTCGGCTACTCGGTCGGGAGGCACATCGATCTTGACGCCTAGGGCCGTCAACACATCGGCGCTGCCGGACTTGGACGAGATCGACCGGTTGCCATGCTTCGCCACGGTGATGCCGGCTCCGGCGGCCACAAAAGCCGCCGTGGTGGAGATGTTGAACGTGTGGGCGCCGTCGCCTCCGGTTCCACATGTATCCACGACGACTTTGGCACCGACTCGGATGCGGACGGCGCGCGAGCGCATCGCCTTGACCGACCCGACGATTTCCTCGACCGTCTCGCCTTTTTGCCGGAGACCCATGAGATAGGCTGCAATCTGCGCCGGCGTTGCCGCGCCGTCCATCATTTCGGCCATGACGGCCTCCGCTTCCGGTTCGGAAAGATCGGCTCTGTCGGCCAGTTTGGCAAGCGCGTCTTTGATCATGATTGTAAAGTAAGAGGACCGGATTCGCGTGCTACAGTTTGAGAAAGTTCCTGAGCAGGTCTTTGCCGGCGGCTGTCAGGATTGATTCCGGATGAAACTGGACCCCTTCGGCGCCCAGTGTCTTATGGCGGAGTCCCATGATCTCTCCCTCGGCAGTCTCCGCCGAGATCTCGAAGCAACCGGGAAGATTCGCCCGATTCACGATCAGCGAATGGTAGCGCGTCGCCTCGAATGGATTGGGCAGCGACCGGAATATGGTCTTGCCGTCATGCGTGATCCGGGATGTCTTACCGTGCATCAAGCGCGGCGCGCGGACGACCTCGCCGCCGTACGCCGTGGCCAGAGACTGATGCCCCAAGCAGACACCAAGGATGGGAACCTTGCCTCCGAAACGGCGGATCGTCTCGACCGAGATCCCTGCCTCATTGGGCGTGCAGGGCCCCGGAGAAATCACGATCCGCTCTGGACGGAGCGACTCAATCCCGTCCGGCGTAATGGCGTCATTACGGTACACCTGGACCTCTTCACCCAGTTCGCCGAAATACTGCACCAGGTTGTAGGTGAACGAGTCGTAGTTATCGATTATCAGGAGCATTGGATGCTCCTTCCGCGGGACGCGCGCGAAACGCATGTCACGCCTTTCCCGCCCTTCTCGCACGCCACGCACTTCATTCCAGTCCCTGCTCAGCCAATTCGATGGCGCGCATCATCGCGCGGGCCTTGTTGCACGTTTCTTCGTACTCATGTTCCGGATGTGAATCGGCAACGATGCCGGCTCCGGCTTGAATGAACGCCCGATGGCGAGACACCACCACCGTCCGAATGTTGATACACATATCCATGTTGCCGGAAAAACTGATGTATCCCACCGCCCCCGCATAAGGGCCGCGCTTGGTGGGCTCCAACTCGTCGATAATCTCCATCGCTCTGATCTTGGGCGCGCCGGACACGGTGCCGGCCGGGAAACAGGCCTTCAAAACATCGTAGACGGTCTTGGACTTGTCCAGTTTCCCGGTCACGTTCGACACGATATGCATCACGTGCGAGTACCGCTCCACGTTCATCAACGACTCCACCTGAACGGAGCCTCGTTCGGCCACCCGCCCGACATCGTTGCGGCCCAAATCAACCAACATGATATGTTCGGCCCGTTCCTTGGTATCCGCCAAGAGCCGGCGTTCGAGCTGCGCGTCTTCCTCGGCCGTCGCTCCCCGCCGCCTCGTCCCGGCGATCGGACGCACCGAAACAACCCCGTCCTCGCATCGCACGAGGATTTCCGGGGAGGAGCCTACAAGTTCGACCCCGGCAATGCGCAGGTAATACATGTAGGGCGACGGATTCACGATGCGCAGTGCCCGATAGAGCTGAAACGGCGGCGTCTGCAAGTTGGTCTCCCACCGCTGGGACAGCACACACTGAAAGATGTCACCGGCCTTGATATATTCCTGTGCCCGGACAACCATCTTTTCATAATCCGCCTTGCTCATGTTTGGCGCAAACCGAATGGGGGACCGCCGCCGCTTCGGTGCGGCTTTCCGAAGGGGCCGGCGAAGCCTGGCGATCATCTTTTCGATTTTTCCGGTTGCCTCACGATAGGCCGAACGAATGTCGCGGTCCGATTCAGATTTCACATGCGCATTGGCGACGACTTTGATCTTTTGTGAGATGTTGTCGAAAATGAGCAACGTATCGGTCAGCAGGAACGCAAAATCCGGCAAGCCGAGATGGTCCTTCCTCCCCGAGGGAAGATCCTCGAACGTCTTTACCATGTCGTAGCCGAGATAGCCCACCGCCCCGCCCACAAAGCGGGGCAGGCCGGGAACCGTCACCGGGCGATAGGCCTCCATGAACTCGCGCACCCGGTCCAGCGGAGCACCCAGGCTGGGGATCCGGCTGGCGCGCGCGCCCTTTCGGACACAGAGGTCTCCACGATCCTCGACCATGACGAGAGGAGACCCGCTCCCGAGAAACGAGTAGCGCGCCCACTTTTCTCCACCCTGGATGCTTTCCAGCAGATAGGCCGACGGGCCGTGATCGATCTTGGCGAAGGCCGACACGGGTGTGTCCTGGTCCGCCAAAATTTCCCGGTACAACGGAATGAGGTTGCCCTGCTTCGTGTACGACCGGAACTCGTCCAAGCTGAGTGAATAGACCGGCGCTGCCATCTCGCTCCGCTCGCTATTCCATCCCGACGATCAGCTTTTGGCCGACTTCGATGATGTCGTCGGGCAATTTGTTCATCTTCATCAACTTTTCCACTTCGATGCCGTAGCGCCGGCTGATACGAAAGAGCGTCTCGCCCGGCTTGACAACATGCAGCGTTGGACCAGACTTGGCGGCCGACGCTGACTCCATCCCACCCTCGGCGTCATGCACCTTCGGCGGTGAGGACGACTTGGCGACAATTTCGTCCAGCGCCTCGAATGATTCCGCCGGCTTCTTGGGCTTGGCAACCGCGGCCCCGCTCTTACGCATGTCTTCCATCGCCTTTCGCTCGAGCACCGCCGCTTCCCTGATCGCTTCGGTTTCTTCCTGAAGCCGTGTCATCTGCTCGCGTACGGTCTGTACGTGCGCGGCCAATTCGCGATTTCTTGACTCAAAATCGGCCAATTCGATCTTCGTTCGCTTGACTTCACTTTCCAGTTCAAGTGACCGTTTCTCCTCCTGAGCCAACAAACGCTGGAAGTTCAGACTTCTTGCCTTTTCGGCATTGTATTTTTCCTCCATCACGACACATCCGCCGACCATCGGACTCATGCCAATAATCAGGGCCCCCATCACCCATATTCTCGGCACCCGCCCCCACACTCTCGGCTCCACGACTCCCATACACCCCTCCTTTGACACGCCGGCTGCCCGTCGATGTCACGAGCCCCAGACCCCTCGACTGATACCCATCTACCCAGAAAATAAAGTAGAATAGAGGCCAATGATGATGAAAGTCAAAGCGAAATGGGCCGGCGATCGGGTTTGACCGTTTCCGCGGTCTAATGCTACAGTCCTGTCCGTTAGTTTGCTGCGGCCATCCCGATGCAGCGCGATCTCTTCGATAACAACACTGCCTCCACACCGGCTCCGGCTTCATCCGTCCAAGAGCGGCTCGCCCGCCTCAGGGACCGAATCAGACACCACGACTACCTGTACTATGTGAAAGACGATCCGGAGATTTCGGACGGCGAATATGACCGCCTGTTTCGCGAACTGGTGGAGCTCGAACAGGCCCATCCGAATCTGGTGACGGTCGACTCCCCGACTCAGCGGGTCGGCGCCCCTCCGTTGGACGAACTCGGGAAAGTGCCGCACGAACGGCCGATGCTGAGCCTCGACTCTCTGGTCGATCCCCAAGACGTGCTGGGCTTCGACCAACGGATGAAACGGGAGCTGGAACGAGATCACGTCGAATACACGGTCGAGCCGAAATTCGACGGCCTTTCAGTGGAGTTGGTCTATGAGCACGGTGTCTTCGTCAGAGGATCGACCAGAGGTGACGGGACGACGGGCGAAGACGTGACCGTCAATCTCCGGACCATCAAATCCTTGCCGCTACAATTACAACTGGGCAGCCACCCGCCGAAGCACCTGGCGGTGCGAGGTGAAGTCTATATGCGCCTCGACGACTTCCATGCCCTCAATCGCCGCATGATGGAACGGGGGGACGACGCGTTCGCCAATCCCCGCAACGCCGCCGCCGGCTCACTCCGGCAGCTGGACTCTCGCGTGACAGCCGACCGTCCGCTCGTCGTAACCTGTTACGAAATCATGGCCATGGATGGAACGCCTCCGCCGTCGCACTGGGACGAACTAGAGTCGCTGGCTTCGTGGGGACTTCCGATTCCCCACCTGCGCACGCGATGCAATACCATCGATGATGTCATGGCGTTTCATCGTGACACTGCGCAACAGCGTGACACGCTCCCCTACGAAATCGACGGAGTCGTCGTCAAACTCGACCGGCGCAGCTGGCAGGACCAGCTGGGCATGAAGTCCAGAAGCCCACGCTGGGCGATCGCCTACAAGTTCGCACCTCGGAAGGAAATCACCAAAGTCCATAAGATCATGGTCTCGGTCGGAAGAACCGGCACCTTGACCCCCCTGGCCCTGCTGAATCCGGTCGAAGTCGGCGGTGTGACCATCAGCCGGGCCACCTTACACAACGCGGATGAAGTAGCCCGGAAAGATATTCGCGACGGAGACACCGTCAAGGTCGAGCGGGCCGGCGATGTGATTCCGGCGATCGTGGAGCGAGTACCCGTGCCGGGGGAAGCCAGACCAGCACCGTTCGCCATGCCGGACCGGTGCCCCGTATGCGGTTCGGCTGTCGCCAAGGAAGGCGCGTATTTTTATTGCACCGGCCAGGCTGTCTGTCCGGCCCAGATGAAAGGCGCCATCGAGCATTTCGCCTCGAAATCCGCCCTCAACATCGACGGCCTGGGGAAAAAGACGGTGGCGCAATTGGTCGATCATGGGCTGATCCGGGACCTGGCGGATCTCTATCAGCTCAGCCGGGAGCAGATCCTCAGTCTGGAGGGGTTCGCCGAACGATCCGCCACGCTCCTTCTTGATGCCATCGGCCGGAGTAAGCACGTGTCGCTGGAACGATTTCTTCTCGGCCTCGGCATTCGTCAAGTGGGACAACATATCGCCATGGTATTGGCCAAGGAGTTCGGTTCCTTGGACGCGATCATGTCGGCGGATCATGAGCGCTTGCAGGCC
This sequence comes from Nitrospira sp., assembly GCA_036277675.1. GTDB lineage: Bacteria > Nitrospirota > Nitrospiria > Nitrospirales > Nitrospiraceae > Nitrospira_D. Next base: position 5,886 of record DASUMN010000026.1, read on the forward strand.
GTCAGAGAGATCGGGCCGGAGATCTCGGCCAGCTTGGTGTCCTACTTCCAGGAGCCGTCGAACCGGCGCGTCATCGACCGCCTGCGGGAATTCGGGGTGTCCGTCGCTGTCACCTCCGCCGTCTCAGATGGAGGCTCACAGCGCCTTACGGGAAAAACCTTCGTCTTTACGGGTGGACTGGAAGGGATGAGCCGCGATGAAGCCGCATCCCTGGTGGAACGGCTCGGCGCCACCGTGTCGTCCGGTGTCAGCAAACGAACGTCGTACGTGGTGGCGGGAACAGACCCTGGCTCGAAACTCGATCAAGCCAGGAAACTGGGGGTTCCGGTCCTCAACAAAGATGAATTTCTGGCGCTGGTCGGCGGACACACGGACTGATCAACCCGCAGTATTGAAGGTTAACTCACCGGGTTCAGGTTGGTCTCTTCGACGGTCACCGCGACTTTTTCATCCTTAAAGATTTGGACGCTTCGAATCGAGCGCGGGTCCGCCTCATGGACGACCAGGCGGCAATTCTCGATGCGAAGCTCTTCCCCGGCCTTGGGAATCCGGCCAAGACTTTCCTGAATCAATCCCCCGATCGTCAGCGCTTCATCTCCGAGTTCGACCTTGAGGAAGTCGTTCACTTTCCGGACTTCCGTCCGGCCGTGCACCAGAATTTGGTTCTTCCCGATACGTTTGATCAGCTCTTCGGTGATATCCGTCTCATCGACGATTTCGCCGACGACCTCTTCCACCAGATCTTCCAGCGTCACCAACCCCATGACACCGCCGAATTCGTTGACCACGATACCCATATGCCGTTTTTCCTGCTGGAACTGCTTCATGAGATCGTCCGCGGTCTTTCCGGCCGGAATAAAGAGCGGCGGATGGGCGATGTCCCGCAACCGTACGTCAGACCGGTCCTTCGCCAATTCCGTCAGCGCCATCGTCTTATACAGAATGCCTGTAATGTTATCGAGCGTGCCGTCGTACACCGGAATCCTGGAATATTTCGATTGGTACAGCAGCTCCTGCGCCTCTTTCAGCTGTAGATTGCCGTCCAGAGCGAACACATAGATCCGCGGTGTCATGGCGTCTTCCGCCGTAATATCCTTCAATTGAAAGACGTTCTTGATCATCTTGACTTCTTCCGACTCGATCTCGCCGGCTTTTCCCCCTTGGTCCAGCATGATCTTCAGCTCTTCCTCCGTGACCAAGGGAAGCGTCAGCCCCTTTCCTCCGGTCAGTTTATGGATCAGGGGTACCATGAAAAAGAGGAGCGGCGTCAGCAGCAGTTCTACCCAATAGATCGGGTAGGCCATATTCAAGGTCACCGGCACGGCAAATTTGGCAGCCAGCGTCTTTGGAATGACGTCCACGGATACCAGGAGCACGAAGGTCAAGATGCCGACCATCACCGCAATGGCTTCCTCAAACACGCTCTGGCCACCGTAGAGACTCAAGGTCATGAAGGTCGCGAACATGGGAATGGCCGTTCCCACCAGGCGATCGCCGACGAGAATGGTCGAAAGGAGCTTTTGAGGATCGCTTCTCAGCTTCAGCGCCTTAGCGGCCCGTTTGCTGCCATTCTGTGCCAGGGCTTTTAACCGTGTCTCGTTGACCGAGAAGAACCCGATCTCGGCAGTAGAAATAACGGCAGATAACCCTATTAATCCCAAAAGGATCAGGATATCCATAGCTGTTGCGTATTACGGACGTTGGACAAGAATGGCCGACTTGGCCAGAAGGCAGGTGTTACCGAGAGGATGCCTCTCTGCCCACCCTTCAGAGGGTCTCAATACCAGAATGATTCGGCCGCTGTTCACGATGCTCACAGGGGATAGATGTACCATAGGGGCTGGTGTGAGGCAAGCAAATCAAATAAAGCTTCAGTTAAATCAATGCCTTCTGATACGAGTGCGATGGCGCCACCCCCTGCCACGCACTAAAATTGTTCGGGCTGACGTTATCCGTCATCTCGCATGACAAACGATTGGAGATTGAACTTACGGTCGAGGCGAGCTGAGGCCGCCTGGGCTTCGGTCTCCATCATGAACTGTCCGACTTGAACCCGGTAGCGTCGGCCCTCTGCCAGATCGACCTGCATGATCCTCCCCCCCTGAAACTCGCTCCGGACCTGAGCAAACAACGCCCTGGCATTCTCAAGGTCTGAGAACGCACCGACCTGTACCCTCAGCACTCCCATACCCTCACGCCTGGGCGAATAGCCAATCACTTTGAGTTCAATTTGATCGGTCCCATTTCCCGTCATCCCGATGGCTTGCGCTCCGGCCAGCGACAGGTCCAAGATTCGCCCCCGTGCAAAGGGCCCTCGGTCATTGATCCTCACGGTGACTTCCCGACTGGACGTGAGGGATCGGACGACAGCAACGGAACCAAGCGGCAGTGTTCGATGCGCGGCAGTCAGTTGATGCATGTCATACCGCTCACCGTTGGCGGTCTTGTTCCCGTGGAAGCCTGGTCCATACCACGAGGCCACCCCACGCTCGACAAATCCTATCGGGTACCCGGGAAATCGATGAACCGGTGGGGGCGAGGCGCGACAGCCCTGAAAGGCAACCGCGGCAATCAAAATGACTGCGGCTGCCAATCCAGGAGCGCTGCGTGGAAGCGGCATCGGCCGCATAGGTTAAAATTCGTCCAGTGACTGGTTACGGAGAACCGTTAATGCCTTGTCAGTATTCGAAACGGTCAATACGACAATGGCTCGTTTCCCCTCCCTGGAAGGCGTGCAATACCCGCACTTGATATTGATCCGGCTCCTGGTCAACAG
>DASUMN010000027.1:0-20869 GCA_036277675.1 Nitrospira sp.
CGCGAGATGATCACTCTGCCATGTAAGTCCTACCCCGGAATTTCGACAGCTTCGTAGAAGTGACGAGTCTGTATCGTGAAACCCGCAGCATTGTGTTTCACGCTCCAGGAGGGTGGCAGTCTCCTTTCAACGCTCATCCAAGAACAATCCTAGCCAAGTAAAAGTTTATCCCGCTGTAACTTCCATGTAACTCGAGCCTAACGCACGATCGTCATCGTTGTAACCATCTGAGCCACTCGGGAGGGATGGACAATGATTCTGAATGACGATGACCTTCGCACATTTCACACCTCGCTACTCCCCGTGCAGCGGGCGCTTATGGAGACACGCCCATCTCCGAGTTGGAGGTTGTACAAAGGCTGGATTCCGCGAAAGAGCAATCAGCGGGCCGCGCGGTTAGGAAATGGGACTCGCAGGGGGCAAGCCTTGTTGAAACGACTTGATGGGGTTCGCAAAACCGACAATACACAACGCTGACATTTTTCCTACCGTCAACGAATTTCGTCGGAGCGAACAAACGTGGACGATGGCCACGTCGAATCATCATTGCTGCTCACGTACCTTCCTGATCATCACGATCACGGCATTGTGTTTACTTAAAATTAGCACGATCGCAAGCAGCAAGAAACACTCGCTCGATAGGATTGTCGCATGGCAATCGGGCTGGTGTGGATGACGGACGACACGATCACGACAAGAAGGGAGGTGAGCAGTGATGACGATGTGGATGATCGAAATGCTCTTGTTGAGCACCATTGTGGGGCTCACGTACACATTGGTATCGACGTGGCGCGAGTAGTAGGCCAAGAGACTTGTACGCAGAGGAGTCTCGACAGTGAATGGACACGATCAGACGAGAGTCGGAATGGGGGACGCGCGCCCCACCGGCTCTCGTTAGGGAAGAGCATTCATCCTCCCTCTTCCTCGATAAGTTAACCAACCTGAAATGCCTGCCTAACACTTATGTAACAACACGTTGCTACCCTATGACCAATATACACACACAAAATGGAGGATCAGATGGTGACTGTAGGCAATTTGATGCGGACAGAGCCGGTGACGGTAGAGGCAGGCACTTCGGTCGTCGAGGCCGCAAGATTGATGAGGGTGTGCAATGTGGAGAGTGTGCTCATTACCCGCAAAGCGCAGATTGTCGGCATCCTGACCGAATCGGATATCGTCAAGAAGTTCGTGGGAGCCGATAGAGCACCCTACTTTGTGCCTGTGGAAGAGATTATGAGTAGCCCAGTGCCGGGCATTGAAGAGCGACGGCCGTTGACGGAAGCCGCCGACCTGATGGACAAGCATCGCACCCTCCACCTCGGTGTGACGAAAGGCGGCACGCTCATCGGGTTGGTATCGGTTCGGGATTTTCTTCGACCGGTCTCTATCGACGACTTTTGAGGCTTCGTGGACTTGCTGCCTGCTATGCGAGGCAGCCGCTACCCGTTTTCCCATCACGCCCCAGCAGGTCTTTCCTCCATCACCGCGAGAAATTGGTTCTCCTCAGCCCCTTTCCATACATCAGACCCCACGGCAATCCCCTATCGAACCAGAATGTCGTCGGCCACCACCCTCCCCATACCGGCGCACGAGCCGGCCACAAAGCCCCCTCACAATTAACACAGGAGTGACCTGCTTGTGATTGATCCGGAACAATAGTCCGATACCCTCATGGTCAGCGACAGACAGAAAGGACGTCATGCCAGTACTCGAAACAGTTCGTCTGTTTGACGGTGAGGTCTTATGGCGCCGGCTCGCTCATCTCGATCTCCAAGAAGTATGGAGCAGAGGCATGAAAGGGGTGCTCAGTCTGGTGATTGTCACGCTCTTGACCGCCCTCACCGGCGGCGCGCTGAAGACGTTATGGGACATTCGACTCCTCATCGATCATTCGTCCGAGGTTGTCCTGCGCCAAGTCATCGTCAACATACTCATGTTGCTGGCCCTCGTCGAGGTATTCAAAACCACCGTCACTTACTTCCAGGAAGGTCGCGTCAAGGTGACATTCATTGTGGATACGATCCTGGTTGTCATGCTGACCGAGGTAATCTCCCAATGGTTCAAAGGGGGAGACTGGCAAGCACTGACGGCCCTCAGCGGAATTCTGCTGATTCTCAGTGCGGTTCGCGTCATGGCTGTTCGATGGAGTCCGACACTAAGAACAGGGCCTGACGATACCGTGCGCGTTGATCTCTAACATGTAGGAGGTGTGCAATGACTCAACAGTCTGCGACTAAGCTACTGGCACTCGTGCAAGAACGAAAATGCATCTCGCTCGAAGAACTCCCGGCATGCCTGCCCGAGCTCACCTGGAATCAGGTGTTCTTGCTCGTGGATGAGCTCAGTCGTCAAGCCTTGATCCGTCTGCGGCGGCGTGGCTTTGAATACGAACTGCGAGCGCTCGCTTGATTCGCTGAGCAGCACAAGCTCTCCCACACGCCTGCATGGTGAAAGCATGTCGGGTAAAGCCCCCAAGAAAATCCTGATCGTTGAAGATGAGGCGGATATCGCACAGTTGGTAAAATTCTACCTGGAGAAGGAAGGGTTTCAGACCAACGTCGCGAAGTCGGGGAGCGAGGCCCTGAAACTGTTGAAGTCCGAGCGTCCAGACCTTGTGATTCTCGACCTCATGCTCCCGGAAATGGACGGCATCGAGGTCTGCAAGAAGGTTCGGAGCGCTCCGGATACCGCCTTGACCCCGATCATCATGCTGACCGCGAAGGCGGAGGAATCAGACATCATCGTCGGGCTGGAACTCGGCGCCGACGACTATGTCACAAAGCCGTTCAGCCCCAAAGCGCTGGTTGCCCGAGTGAAAGCCCTCTTTCGCCGACTCGGCCGGGAGCCGGACGACCAGCAGTCATCTTTCAACTTCGGCCCGCTCGCCATGGACCTGTCCCGGCACGAAGTGACTGTGAGCGGTAAGGACGTGTCGCTGACGGCCAAAGAATTCGGCTTGCTCGAACACTTGTTGCGTCATCCGGGGCGCGTACTGACCCGCGATGTGCTGCTCAATGCCGTGTGGGGGTATGATTATTATGGTACGACACGAACGGTGGATGTGCATATCCGCCGGTTGAAACTCAAGATCCCGCTACTCGATCAAGCCATCATTTCGGTGAAATCGCTGGGCTACAAACTGTCGGATCAAGAGACGCCTCATTCCGATTGAAGACCAGACTCTGCCCCCCCTCAAAATCTTGCCCATTGCCAACCCAGTCCACGGCCTACTCATCAGGTTTGTATGCCAACGTTACATCGCTCCGCCATGCGTTGAACATGGCGGTAGGCCTACCCCGAGGAGACCGCGCATGGACTCCCTCTCAATTCTGTTCAGAGCCATCGTCGGGATCGAAGATGCGAGACACCGCTGAGTGGCGGATGGCAGATCCTTGTCAGGACCACCCGAAACACGTACCATGGCGACCGGTCGCCGCAGGCATAACAGACGGAGCCATTGATGGATTGTTTGCTCGTCAGGCACGGGATCGCGGTCGAAGCCGAGCAGTGGGACGGCTCGGAAGAGAATCGGCCCTTGACCGAAAAGGGGAAAAAGCGTGTCCGCCAAGCGGCCGCCGGATTGGCCGCGCTGGGGTGCAAGCCGACCCGCCTGTGCAGCAGTCCGATGGTCCGCGCTTATGATACGGCCCGCCTGTTGCGCGCCGCCGTCTGTCCGACACTCAAAGTCGAGACGCGCGACGAACTCGCCGCCGGCGCGTCGCCGGAACAGGTCGTGGCATGGCTCCGCTCGATACCTGCGGAATCGACGGTGGTCTGCGTGGGCCATGAGCCGCTGCTGGGAGCGGTGGCGGGCGTCCTGCTCGTCGGAAAACCGATCACCGGCCTGGCGCTGAAAAAAGCCGGAGCGGCGCTCATCCACCTGCCGGATGGTCCCAAGCCGGGCCAAGGGGTCCTCCGGTGGTGGCTTCAGCCGATGCAGTTACGGGTGTTGGGGAAGAGAATGGCCTCGGACCTTGAACCGGATGGAAGCGCCTAGCCTGAGACCCGCTCCAGGTCCGCCGCGCGCTTGTGGCCCGGCAAGACGGGCACGATATGCGCGCGCAGTTCTTCCTGGATTTCTTCCGGAGATTTTCTGGCATCGACGACGTGGAAGCGAAATTCTTCCGCCATTTTGTCGAATTCTTCGATCAGCAAGGATTGATATTTCTTGAAGCTCTCGTAGAGGTCTGATCCCAGCCGGAGGTCCATGCCGGACTCCCAATAATTCATGCCCGTGGTTTCGATGACCCGCAGCGCCAACGTGTCCACGTCGATGCGCAAATAACAGACGAGATCCGGGATCAACGCGAATCCGAACACGTCGCGAATCCAGGCGCGGTTCCCGCTTCGCACGAAATCCCGCGCGAACGCCGTATAGATATAGCGATCGGCCAGCACGATGAATCCGGAGCGAAGGGCTGGAATGATCTGATGCTCGAGGCGGTCCGCGAAATCGGTCGCGTAGAGCAGGCTCAGCGACCAGTGGTCGAGAATGTTGCCGGCCTTCGCCGCCTCGATCGTTTTCGACATGAGATTCGACCGGGTCCATCCGGTCGTGATGACACCGTAGCCTTGCACTTCGAGCCATTCCTGCAGCATCTCGATGTGGGTCGATCGCCCGACACCGTCCGTGCCCTCGATGGCGATGAGTTTCCCCTTGAGATCACTCGGATTTAGGTACGTCAAACCGTCGCCAAAAAAGCGTCCGTCGGCCATAGGTTCCTCGTTTCGGTTTGTAGCCACGGAGCGCGGCTTCCACCAGCGTCCGCATCTGTTCCTGCTGCGTCTCGATATCCAGAGTCGCGTCCATCGTCAAGAGACCGAACTCCTCCACGATCTTCTCGTACTCGGCCAGGATCTGTGATTGAAACAACCGGAAACTCTCCGTCACATCGGGGCTGAGGTTCATGTCCATGCCCGCTTCATAATACTTGAATTGCCCGCGCGTGCCCCGCAAGAGCCGGGTGATCGCCACCTCGATAGGCACTCGGTAGTAGAACGCCATGTCCGGCTTGATGGCAAAGCGATACAGCTTGCGGACCCACTCCCGCGACACCCCGCGCACCACGTCGCGCGCGAACGCAGTGTACATGTATCGATCGGCCAGCACGAGCATGCCGGCCTTCAAGGGAGGCAGAATCTGATGATAGAGCCGGCTGGCGAAATCCGTCGCATGGAGCAGGCTGAACGTCGTCGGCGTGAGGCTTTTCGTTTTCTTCCCCCGCTTCGTGGTGTCTTTGACGAGGTCGGAGGAGTTCCACTCCGTGAAGAACACCTTGTACCCTTTGGACTCCAGCCATTTGTGCAAGAGCAGCAATTGCGTGCTCTTCCCGGACCCGTCGATCCCTTCGACGATGATGAGCTTCCCGGGATAGGGATGAGGCGCGCCCTTGGCACCGTGCGACTCGGTCATGGCGACTCCTTCTCATCCACGATTTCGGTGAACCGCACGCGCTGGCGGAACACCTGCTGAAACAACTCGGCCCGGTTCTTGGCCGCCCACAGTTCCATTTGCGCGTCGCCCGTCACCGTCGCTTCGATGGTCATGGTCTTTCCGGCTTTCACATTCACCGTCCGCACCACAGAAAAGTGGGTGCGATCAAGCCCGTCGGCGATGCGCAGCAGCGCCGACAGGATCCGCACGGTGCGCTTCAAGCGTGGCGTGAGACTTTCGAATCCCTGGTGTTTGAGGCCAGGCACCGCCCGCCGATGATAGCGGGCGACGTTGGCGATCACCCCGATCTCGTCGGCGGTCAACCCTCCGAGATCGCTGTTCATAATCAGGTAATAGGCATGTTTGTGGTGCTGCCGGGGATTGATGAGATAGCCGATATCGTGCAGGATGGCGGCGTATTCGAGCCAGCCGCGTTCCTGCAGGCCGAGTCCATGCAGCCGTTTGGTCTGGTCGAACAAGCGGAGCGCCAGTTCGGCGACATGCAGGGAATGGACTTCGGGAGCCTGGCAGCGCCGGGCCAGCCCGATGACGTTTCGCCGGCGCACGTCGGGAAAGTCTTTTTCGGCTTTGAGCCCTTCGCGGTGCCTGGCGATGAAGTCATAGATCACTCCCTCACGAATGGCCTTGTCGCACAGCCTCATCTCGTCGTGGCCCGTCAATTCCAACAGCCGGCGGAGCACCACGGCGGCGGGCAACAACGTGTCCACGCGCTTGGGATCCAGCCCGGGGATCGCCAGTCTGGCCTTCAACGACGAGCGCGCCAGCTCCGTCTCCAGAAGGCGCAGATCTTTCAACGCGACCCTCGCCAGGTTCTGTTGGGGCAGGGACCGCCCCGTCTGTTTGAAGCAGATGATGTCGGCCAGATTCGCGGCCATGCCGGAGGTGGCGAACACCGACTCAAATTTCTTTATTTGGAAGGCGTCGAGCGCCGTCTTGAGTTGTGTGGAGACCGCCTTCTCAAGCGCGTGCAACATCGGAGGCGGGGGTGGCGCCTTCGACAGAAACTGATCGAGGAGGCGAATCGCCCCCAGCTTGAGGCTTTTGGCATGGATCATGGCATCCCGGTTGCCCACAATCAGTTCCACCGAGCCACCACCGACATCGACGACCAAGGCCGGTTCTTCAGGAAGCGCGACACTGTGCTTGACGCCGAGGAAAATGAGCCGAGCCTCCTCGGTGCCGCTGATCACCCGGACGGTCAACCCAGTCTGTTCCGCCACCTGACTGACGAATTCTCCACCGTTCCGGGCCTCGCGCACCGCGCTGGTCGCCAGGGCAACGGTGCGGTCGAACCCTTTGTTGCAGGCAAGCGTCACCAAGGTTTTGAGCGCGGTCAATGCGCGGGAGATCGCGGCATCTGAGAGCTGCCTGCTGGCAAACGCTCCGTCCCCCAGTCGGGTCATGTCCTTGAAGCGATCCAGGATCTTGTAGCTGGCGTCCGGCAGGATCTCCGCCAATACCAAGTGAATGGAATTGGTCCCGATATCGATAACGGCAAGCTTGGCCACTGATGTCACCCGTCAGAACGAGGCAAACTGGAGCTGCTGGAGCCTAAAGAACGGACTGAGATGGTGTCAAGGATGGGATTGTTAAGATGGCGTTACAAATCGAGGGAGGAAGGCAACAGAAACTGGCACTCGCACGCACGCCAGAGCCAGTCTCGTTGAAACCCCGGCACAGGTTACGTATGGAACAGACCGTTCCGCCGGGCAAGCCCCGTAAGCGCAACGACACCGCTTCCGAACAACCATACCGCTGCCGGCAGTGGCACGGCGGCCACTTGAGCTGTCCCCTGCAAAGAAAAGCTTCCACTGGTCAAAACAACTGCCCCTACAACCGGCAGCGTGGTGAGATTGAGGTTAAACGGATTGGTCCATGCAATATCGAACGCGTTCGTCGTGTCATTGAATGACCCGGTGGCGATCCCTCCGATATTCAAGGAGGACATCGCCGAATTCGAACTCATCCAGGACCAGCCGCTGCTGGTGACGCCCGCAAACAGCGACCGAAGATCCGCTGTCATGATCGAACCGGCCGTCTGTGCGGTCGGCGCAGGGAGATTCAGTGCACCGCCGCTGCTGCTGAAGATCGAAAACGTCAGGTGTGAAATCGTGATCGGATCGAAGATGTTCGGCGGTGGCTGAAATTGGTTCATGAGGAGCTGCCCATCTGCGTTGAACGTGCCGGTGATGTTTCCCAATACACCAAAGTTCAGACTGATCGACCCGCCGGTGATGTCCAGCTACGTCACTTCCGCAGCCTGGGCTGGCGCCGTGCACACAGACAGCACAGACGCCATCAGAAGAGCCATCACGCTCTTCCTAATTGTGGTGCCATCGCCCTTTGTGATCATCGTTGACTCCGTTCCTAACTCGACTAGGCGTAGGCTCTACACTCTGGCTCTTGTCAGGAGCCGAAGGTGTTGCATCCTCCGGCTCCCTCACGTGTCCCCGCAATCGCAGGGGCGACATTGGGGCCAGCAATTACAGAAATCCCTCAGGGATTCGGGCTGGCATAGAAACCACGGCACTGGCTGTCGTATTCAGCCGCTCTTGTCGTGTACGTGGCGTGGTCAGGCGCCGCGTTGTCTGTGCTCTTCGTAGCGAGAATACTTGGCGTGGCTTCGAACGCCCAGTTCGCAGGAAGATTTTCGACCACGGTTGTATTCGCCGCATCGCTCATAAACCGGCCGATAAACGCATCCCGTGTCGCATCGCCGGTTCCCGCAGTCTTCGTGTACCCTTCCAGGTTGACCCAGAACTCCGTCTTGCCGCAGCGCAGAACCTGCAACACTTTCGGACGGGCCGTCGCCTTAACCGGATCGGCCACGGTGGCATCGACGCCACGGTATCCGTTGATGTTGATCGGGTGCGCGTTCGGCATCGGGTTCGCCACTGCCGGGCATTCTCGGACTGATGTTCGTCTTCCCTCCCAGGACAAACTCGGACCGATACGATATCATTCATCGGCGGCCCCGCTTTTGTCATCATGAGAGATTCTGCGATGTCTCGATCCGACCGCCCTGCTGCCGTTCGCCCTCAACCCGTGTCATCCACGATCGAACGCGAAATCAAGTTATCTATCGATGCCGATTTCCGCCTGCCCTCGCTCCCCGGAACTCCGCTGCCTAGGAAACTGCTGATCTCCACCTACTACGATACGGTCTCACACGATCTCGCCCATGCGCGGATTACGCTCCGGCACCGAGTCGAACAGGGAAAAAAGGCGTGGCAACTCAAGCTTCCGTTGTGCGGAGACCGGCAAGAAGTCGAGGTCATCGATTCCCGTGGGCATCCGCCGGCGGTGTTTCTGGATCTGCTCGTCCTTCATCTGGGACAACGGATACTGGCCCCTGTCGCCACGTTGAAAGTGTGGCGGACGGGCGTTCGCGTACGGCGGCGGGGGCGGCCGGTCGCCGAGATCGTCCTCGACCATGTGTCGGTCGTGAAAAACGGCCTGGTCATTCAGAGATTTCGCGAGCTCGAAATCGAGCACTTGGTCTCCGACGACCCGACGGTGCAGGAGTTGGAACAGCTGCTCCGCCAGGCTGGCGCCCGCGACCATGACGGGCGGCCGAAATTGTTTCGCGCGCTTTCCTTGCCGGCGCCCGCGCAGGAGCGGCCCCCTGATCCGGACGCGCCGGTCGTCGATCACGTGAAATGGGCGCTGGCGCAGCACGTCCGCTGGCTGCTCGCGCATGACCCCGGCGCCAGGCTCGGAACGGAGATCGAAAGCCTCCATCAGATGCGCGTCGCCACGAGGCGGTTGCGCGCGGTCCTGAGGGCCGCCGAACCGGTGTTAGAACCGGAGTGGACCCGTTCCCTGGAAAACGAACTGTCGTGGCTCGGCGCGTTCCTCGGCCAGGCCCGCGACCTCGACGTGCAAATCGCCTATTTTGAAAAGGAGTCTTCACGTCTGGAGGCAAGGGACCGAAAGCCGTTGGCGCAGTTCGTCACCCATCTGCGGACCCAGCGGGTGCGTGTTCAAGAGTTGGTGCTGAGCGAACTGAACAGCGCCCGCTATTTCGACCTGGTGCGGCGAATTCAACAGGCCGCCGCCGATCCGTCCGTCGTGGACTCGATGGTGACGTTGCACGACCTTGCAAAGCGGGAATTCAAGAAGTTACGCAGGGCGATCCGCCGCCTCGGTTCGTCACCGAATCAGGCGGCGCTCCACCAGGTGCGGATCAAGACGAAGCGCGCCCGCTATGCCGCGGAGCTTGCGATGTGGGCGATCGGCAAACCGGCCACGCGCTTCATGAAACGTGCAGTGGCGGTTCAAGACCTCCTGGGCAGCTACCAAGACTCCTTCACCGCTGAAGCCTACATCCGCGCATTCCTCAAACAGTCGACCAGCGTCCGCGCCGGATTCGTGGCCGGACGCATGGTCGAACGCCAGCGTCACCGGCGCCAGGAAGTGCTCCTGCGCATCAGGCAAAAATTGAAAGCCTTGTTACGAAAAGGCCGGCGCGCGTGGGAATGAATCCGTGGGCATAATTCTTGTGCGGAGACGACAGCCGTCGTACATCGCAACAGAAGAAGAGCTGGAAGAGGTTACTTCACTTTCGAGAAGTCGGCGGGGATTCTGGCCTCTTGCCCGTCTTGCAGATTCACGACGAACACTGACTTGGCGTTCGGATCGAATTGCTCGTAGGCGAAGAGCGCTGTAAACCGGGAGCGGAAGGCCGGGCCGCTCCCCTCGTTTTTCCGTCCTCGGTCGGCCTTACCGACATCGATCGGCTTGATGCGTTTCGATCCTTGCTGCAATTCGATGACAACCCCTTCGGCAAAATACTCGTCTTCGCCGCAGAGCTGGACCTCAACCTCCATATTGGGCATGTCCATGACTTTCTTGATGAACTCTTCCGGCATGCGCACGTCGATCTTGCGCTTCTTTGACTCCACGGCTTCCTGCCGACCGAATGCTTCCAGCCGATACCGCTTGGTGCGCAGGATCGCGCTGGCACCGCACGGATCCTTCTCAGGATCGGCGCCCACACGAGCGGCCAAGGACGCCTGTTGAAGGACCTTTTTGACATCGTCGGGAAGCGTGGCTTTCTCCATGGGAACACGCCCGGCCTCCAGTGACTTTTGAGCCTCGTCGGCGGACAGTTTCACATCGATCGCTCGCGCCGTCTCAGCCCCGATCGCGAATATTGCCATCAGGCCGGCAACGGCCCACGAAACGGTATTTCTGTTCAACGCCATGCCTTCATTTCCAAAGCCGGTCATTCTCCCGGCAGACATCATATGGACGTGGAGTGAAAACGGCCAACGCATTGTAGGAGAACGGCGCCCGCGATGCAATCAGGCTGCAAACCGGCTCCAATTAGGATAGGGCTTCTGCCGATAGATCTCCTCCACATTGCGCGGAACTGGATACTCGACAGACCCAAGCAACCGAGCCACGACCGTCAACGGCAACCCCACCACGGTCGTGAAATCTCCCTCGATCCGCTCAACAAGGTTTCCCCCTGCGCCTTGAATCGAATAGGCCCCGGCCTTGCCTAACGATTCCCCGGTGGCAAGATATCGCTCAATCGCACCATCGACGTCCGGACGGATATACACGGTTGCCGTCGCCACCTCGACCGATTCAACCGCTCGGATCCGGCTGCACAGGGCCACCGCCGTGTGCACCGCATGCGGCCTGCCGGCCATGGTGGTCAGCATGATACGCGCCTCGTCAAGATCGCGCGGCTTGCCCAACAGACGGCCGTCCAACTCGATCACGGTGTCGCTGCCCAATATGAGATCGCCCGGCCTCCTGTCCGCAATAGACCGCGCCTTCTCGAGCGCAAAGTATCCGACTTGCTCGCGGGGCGCCAGGCCCGCGAGCGGGTGTTCTTCAAATGCCGGCTGGTGTACCTCGAAGAACACGTCCAAGAGTGCAAGCAGCTCACGGCGGCGAGGCGACGTAGAAGCCAGCACTAACTGCATCGTGACGCCGGCATCGGTTCGCTCTCACCCATGTTATCGATCAGTTCAGGCTCGGCCGAATCCAGGATCCGATGGGCTCGATACTCGTCGAGGGCGGCCTCAAGCTCACTCACCGACGACAAACGGAACATCCGTGCCCGCAGCGCGGCGGCATGTGGAAATCCCTTGCAATACCAGCCCAAGTGCTTGCGCATCCGATGGAATTGCCGCTGGCCGCAGACCGTCTGAAATTGACGGGCATGATCCAACAGCACCGCAAACCGCTGGTCGAGCGAGATTGCGGCCTCGGAGCGAACCTCGGGGCAGGAACGGTTCGACTCATAGTTGAGCCCGCGGACCCGTTCTTTCGCACGGAAAAACCACGGAGCGCCGAGCACGGCGCGCCCGACTAACACACCGTCCACGCCGGTTTCGCGAACACGCGTTACCGCTTCGTCCAAGCTGCGCAGATCTCCGTTCCCACACAACAACGTCCCCGTCCCCTTCGCCAGGGCCGCGGCACGTGCAATGGCAGACCAATCAGCCTCTCCGCGGTACATCTGCCGAAGCGTCCGGCCATGAAGTGAGATCACCGCCGGCCGCTCTTCCAACAGATGTTCGATCCAGCTTTCCACCACGACCGAGTCGTAGCCGAGCCGCGTTTTGACGGATAGGGGGATGGACCGGCGCACGGTAAAATGGCCCCCTCCACGCGCTTCATTGAGCCGACGAAAAGCCGTCACCCTGGCTGGTTTGAACCCCACCTGTTCGAGCGTGTGCCCGCTTGCCCAATCATCGATTCCACGCCTGGCTGCCTGCATGATCGCGCTGGCCACAGCCGGCGTTCTGATGAGTCCGGCTCCCGATCCGGAGGCCGCAACATTCTTGGACGGACAGCCCATATTGATATCCAACCCATCGAATCCCAGCTCACAGACCGCGTGCGCAGCCTGATAAAACAACTCCGGATCGTTCCCGTAGAGTTGCGCCACCATCGGACGTTCGATTTCACTGTAGACAAGGGTTTCCAGCAATTTCTCCGGCCCATGGCAGATATCGTGCACGTGCGTAAACTCCGTGAACGTGACATCGGGCTTGCCCTGCCTCGCGATCACAGAACGAAAACTCGAATCGGTGACGCCGTCCATCGGGGACAGACCGATGATCGGACGAGGGAGGGTCAGCCAAAAGCTCATGGGTGTTCACTCATGGTCTGGACCGGAGGCGCGTTGGCAACCTCGTACGCCCCTCTGAGTTCGTCCGCTTCTTGTCGGGCGATACCGGCCAATTCTGGCGCTTCTTCATGGACGAATTCGATAAACCGCTCGATCTTCACCAGAAAAAAGTCATAGGACGGCGACCGCGGCCGCGGCCGGCTGAACCAAAATGGAACAAACCGTGAGAGCGGTACCCCGTACCCGGCCAGCCGGCGGCACGATTCCGGGAACATCGATTCCACATCGCCACCCCAGTGGAGAATCTCATAGGGAAGATAGATGGACCGATACATGTCAATCTCATCGGCACAGGCGGTGGGGTGCGTCCATTCCCCTCCCGCAGGATCGGCTCGGCCCACCGCCACGCGGGCATATCGATCATAGGCCTCCTCCAACCCGCGCGCGACCGTGTCAGGCAGCCGTTCCTCCTCCGGCAGCCAGGCCGCATGGTCGTCGGAGGCCACAGGGAGGACTTGTTCTGGAAACGGAACCGACCGATAGCGCTCGGCAAATCCGGCAAATTCATCGACGATCAACTCGATCGGCTTGGTGTCGACTTCCAAAGCCAGGCCCCGCAGGCTGGTCAAGCCCGGATGGCTCAAAATCTGATCAAGCATTTCGAAGAGCACCGGTGGGATGGGAGCCGCATGCGCATCGGTCCACGCCGGCAGGAACCCATCGCTGCCCCCCTTGGACCGCTTCGACTGAGCGGTCGGACTCGATTCGTGAAGGGCAAGCCCCGCCACATGAATCTCCACCACTCGATGCATGGGAAAGTTGTCCAGGAACGTCCTCACAAATTGCACCAGCGAGACCGCTTGCCGGGCGCCTGAATACCGATAGACGGTCCACAGATGGCCAACGTCCAGCACGAGCCCACAAGGAGTGCTCTGGACAACCAGCTGAAAAAACATCGGAACATCAACTGTCCCCGCGATAAAGTAGGTGAGCGGAGGCATCTCCAGCAAGACCAATGGCGCCCCCCCGTGTGAGAGGCGGCAATGACGGTCGAGCAGCCCTTGGACAAGCCGCGTGTTCTCGGCCACCATAGCGGCGCTGGACTCGGTATACAACGGAGGGAGATAGGTCCCGAACGAATACCCCGCAATGGATTTCGTCGCGCATTCGTGATTCAACCAGGCACTGTCCAGAATCCGGAGATGTCCAGCAACCTCGCGAACCTCTTGTGCGAATACGGGATCATCGGCGAGTTCAGGCTGAGTCAGCCACAAGCCTTCGCCATGATACGTCAGCAAGCCGTCACGGGCCTGGCTTCTGACCATGGCCAGCGCGGCAGGAGCCGCGCGAAACACCTCCAGATAGGCCGGTCGGACTTGACGGCGGCGCAGTGCTCCGAGCAAGCTAGGAAGGTCTGGAGAATACACGTCGACGGAGAGGCCGAGGCCATGAACCTGGATCAGCCCAAGACGACGGAGAAACGCCCGCTCCACAGCATTCAGCGCAGCCATTCAGATACTCTCACCGAAGGCCAAAATTTGGCCCAATTCTATTCCTGGAAACCGTTGACTGACAATGGTTTGGCAAAATCATGGGCTCCCGAAACCTTCTGCTATACTTGGCGTACATCGCAGGGGCCGGACGCCCGGCTGTTTCGGAAGAAAGGACCGGGCTGATCGATGTCGAGCGACGATGAGACCCGGCCAACCCCTGCAAATCACCAAAACCCCGTGGTTGCACACATGATGACACCAGGTGTAGTTCAGATTCCCGGCGACATCTCTGTTACCGAGGCGGCTTCCCTTTTGGAACGGGAGCAGATGCCCTGTCTGCTGGTCAAGGACACTGAGTCCAGTTTCGGACTCATGACCCCGACCGACATCGTCAAGAAAGTGGTCGCGCAAGGTCTGGAGCCCGACGATATCGAAGTACGCACGATCATGACACGACCGGTCCAATTTATCGAATACGATCGAGCGGCGGACGACGCGTCGACGATGATGATGACGAACGGGACCCCGATCTTGATCGTCACCAAACAGGCGCAGCCGGTTGGTGTCCTGACAGCACGAGATTTGATCCTTGCCCCGAAACGTTGTCTCGTGCACATCCCGGCGACTATTCGGGTGACGGACGGAAGCCTGCCCGGATCTGAGTATCACGCCACGATCGTAGAGATCAGCCATGTTGGTGCACTCGTGGAGCCCTCGACCTCGCTGCTCTCGGACACGTCGGTCATCTTAAACTTTTCCCTCCCCTCTTTGGCAAGCCCGCTGACGGTCCGAGGTCGGGTCGTGTCTGATTACGGACGGGGGCGCGGGGCCGCCAAGCCGTCTCGGACCTCCGCAGGCGCTATCGACATCCAATTCGTCAAGCTCTCGTCCACGGACCAGTCAACGATCAAAGCGTGGGTGCTCCAGCATTCGCCCACATCTTCCGATCTATACTAGACCTCCCATCTTTGAAGGTTCTTTGACCAATCCGCGATCCATTGATAGAATTCTTCGTCAACTGAAACTGACGCCAGAGGACACCCATGAACGCGCCCAGCAAAGTACAGCAACTTCGACCGCGGCCCACCTTGTCGAAGGAAGAGATACTGCAACAGATCGGCACACTGCTCGAGAGCCCGGAAGACGACCTGCACGTTGCCCTGATGAAGGAGCTGTTGACGGGCGTGCTCAAACTTCACGACGCGCATCTCGACTTGCTGGACGTGAAAATCGTGAATCGGGCGGTGAAAGAGCTCCGCCATGCGTTCGGTGTCTTTCACGGCTATCGGGATCGCCGCAAAGTCAGCATCTTCGGTTCGGCACGGACGCCTCCGGACGATCCCAATTACCAATTGGCATTCCGTTTCGCGCAAGCCGCGGTCCAACGGGGATTCATGGTCATCACCGGAGGGGCTGACGGTATCATGCGCGCCGGCCAAGAGGGGGCCGGACGTGAGAATAGTTTCGGCGTCAATATTATGCTGCCCTTCGAGCAAGGGGCCAACACCGTCATCGCCGACGATCCCAAGCTGATCACGTTCAAGTATTTCTTTACCCGTAAATTGATGTTCCAAAAGGAAGCCAACGCCATCGCGCTGTTTCCGGGAGGCTTCGGCACACATGACGAAGGGTTTGAGATTCTGACGCTGGCGCAAACCGGGAAGAGCGATCCTCAGCCGATTGTTTGCCTGCAGGCACCGGGATGTGACTATTGGGACGACTGGTCGGCCTTCATCACCAAGCAGCTCTTGAAACGGAAGCTGATCAATGAGGAAGACCTCAGTCTCTTCACAATCACGAATTCAGCCGAAGCGGCCGTCGACCATATCCTGCGTTTCTACCGCCGCTATCACTCGATCCGATTCGTCGGGCCGCATTTGGCAATGCGGCTACAATCCCCGATCTCCGGCGAACAACTTGAGCGAACCCAGGAACGGTTCAGCGACCTCCTGGCCGATGGACGGTTCGAATTGCGTGGTCCGCTTGACGAAGAGCTGGATGAACCAGGCCTACGGGAGCTCCCCAGACTGGTATTCAATTTCAACCGGAGGAGCGCCGGTCGGCTTCGCCAGCTGATCGACTATCTGAATCAGCTGTAAACCTCACCCCTTGCCCGGCCAGCCCTCTCCGACCGGCTTTACGGTGAGAAACGCCCTTTTTGTCGGCTCCCCAGCCATGGTATTCTCCCCATACCGTTATGAGCGACTCACCCTACGCACGCCGGTTCCATTATCCTCCCGACATCGTGCTCTATCATGCCGAATGCATGGATGGCTTTGGAGCTGCATGGGCGATTTGGAAACAATACCCCGATGCTCGCTTCGTGCCGGTGAAACATGGATGCTCGCCTCCGCCTGATCTGGCGGATCAGCGTATCGTCATTGTTGATTTTAGTTATGGGCGGCCCATTCTGGAAACCATGGCTGCCGAAGCCAAGGAACTGCTCGTCCTCGACCATCACATTACGGCAGAACAGGCATTACAGGGGCTGCCCTATGCCTATTTCGATCAGACAAAGTCCGGGGCGGTGCTCGGCTGGGAATGGGCTCATGGGACCACCGCGCCTTGGCTGCTCCGGTATGTTCAGGACAAGGATCTCTGGACATGGGCCTTGGCGGGGAGCCGAGAAATCAACGCGGCGCTGGCGTCGTACCCATTTGACTTCAGACTCTGGGACCAGTTCTCCCAAGACACACTCGAACAAGAGGGCCACGCGATTCTTCGCTATGAACATGAGCTGGTCGGCAAATTAGCCGCGCAAGCCGTCATGGTGCAGTTTCAGGGTGAAATTGTTCCGTCCGTGCAAAGCGCCGTCTTAACGAGCCAGATCGGCGAGCGACTCTCCCCCCATTATCCCTTCTGCGTGATCTGGCATGATCGTGACGGACGGCGGTATTTCAGCATGCGCTCTCGTCAGGACGGCACGGATGTCGGAGCGATCGCCTCATCGTTCGGCGGAGGCGGGCATACTCACGCGGCTGGGTTTTCAGTTCCCTTGGGGACCGATGGAACTCTTCCCGCCAATCCTTTGCTGCCACGCGCGGTCACCGACCGTCGGCGCACCCCTTAGGCCCTCACCGTGATCCCTCTTCACGACGATAATCCCACCGAACGATTCCCGTTCGTGACCATTGTGTTCATCGTGACGTGTATCGGTGTCTTTCTCTACCAGAACAGTCTGCCGGAGAAGCTCGGTGAGGTCTTTGTGTTTCAGTATGGCGCCATCCCCGCCGTGGTATTCGGCGCCGGCTCTCTTCCGGAAGAAATCTCCCCGGCCTTCCCAGCTAGTCTGACGTTGCTCAGCAGCATGTTCCTGCATGGGGGCTGGATGCATTTGCTGGGGAACATGCTGTACCTGTGGATCTTCGGTAACAATATCGAAGATGCCATGGGGCATGCCAAGTATGTGGCCTTTTACCTGCTGTGCGGAGTGCTGGCTGCCCTCAGCCATGCACTGACGGATCCGGCATCGCACATCCCCATGGTCGGCGCCAGCGGGGCCATCTCAGCCGTGCTGGGTGCCTATCTACTGCTGTTCCCACGTGCCCACGTCCTGGTCTTATTGCCGGCGGTGGGAATGACCCGTGTCGCGGCCGGCATCGTCTTGGGCATGTGGTTTGTCACCCAGTTGATCAGCGGAGGAATGAGCGTGGGCGCCGCGGGCGGCGGGGTGGCCTTTTTCGCCCACATTGGAGGATTCGTCGCGGGGATGGCTCTGGTGGGTGTGTTCAAACGACCGGAGGTTCCGTTCTTTGCACCGGGGCATTTTCGCCGGCGAGAGTACTGAAGGGAATTTCTGCCAGTCGTTTCATGAGCCAGAGGGCCCGTTCTTCTGCAACCGTTTTTTCTTCAGCCAAAAACGTCACATGCCCCATCTTTCTGCCAGTTCTGATGGTCCGTTTGCCGTAGAGATGCAGAACGGCCCCAGGAATCGCCATCAGGTCTCTGTACCCTGATCCAGCCGTCACAATTCGGACCTCGTCGCCGATCAGATTCACCATCGCCGCTGGACGGAGCAGCTGGACCTCACCGATTGTCGCCCCGCAGAGGACCCGTACTTGCTGTTCGAATTGCGAGACCGTACAGGCATCCAGGGTGTAGTGACCGGAATTATGAGGACGGGGTGCAATTTCATTGATGAATAGGTTCCCATCCGCTGTGTGAAAGAACTCGACGCAGAAGACTCCAGGAGAATTCAATGCCGACACGGCTTGAACGGCAAGGTGCGACGCGTTGGCGGCTGTTTCAGCAGGAAGGGATGTAGGTGCCAGAGTCAGTCGTAAGATGCCGCGCTCATGCCGATTATCGACAGGGGGATAGGTCCTGCAGTTCCCATTCGGTCCGCTGACGACGAGCACGGATAACTCTCGCTCGAAGGCCACAACTCGTTCGAGAATCCACCGTTGGCCGGACCGAGTACCGGCGTGCAACTCCCGTGAGACCTGTGCGGCATCACCTGGATCTTGGATGAGCCATTGGCCTTTCCCGTCGTACCCAGAACGTGCGGTCTTGCACAGGGCGGGAAGACCGATGGCTTTGATGGCATTCGGTAATTGATCAGGCGATTCGATCACTGCGAAGGGGGCAACAGGAAGGTTGTGATGCGTTAGAAACTGCTTCTGCTGAATGCGGTCTTGAATGATCCGGAGGACAGACCCAGATGGTCGGACTGGATGCCGAAGTTCCAGCCATTCGCAGAGGCCGGCCGGAACATTCTCCCATTCATAGGTGACGGCGCGAACGGTTTGGGAAAAGCGATCCCGTGTCTCTACATCCAGGAAGGGTGCCGTAAAGGAGTCATCTGCCAGCTGATGCGCCGGCGCATCCCGGTCAGGGTCCCACACAGCGACACGATAGCCCAAACGGCGCGCCGCGCCGGCGAACATCGCTCCCAATTGCCCCCCACCCAGCACACCGAGGACCGATCCAGGCTCAAGGATCTGCGCCGTCACGATCTCCGACTCATCTCGTCTGTGCCAAGATTGCCCAGGCTCATTCCTTTGGCTTCTACGGAATTGAGCACACTTTCCGTCTGGGCGGCCCGGTAATTTTTGACAGCATGACTAATGTCGGGGTATCTCCCGGCTAGGATCTGTGCCGCAAGAAGAGCCGCGTTTTCCGCTCCGCCTATGGCGACCGTCGCCACAGGAATTCCTCTTGGCATTTGGACAATTGACAATAAGGAATCGAGGCCGCGAAGATGTTCTGTGGGAATCGGGACTCCGATGACAGGAAGATGGGTCTTGGCCGCCAGCATGCCGGGGAGGTGTGCCGCCCCGCCCGCTCCCGCGATAATCACTTCAATGCCTCGCCCCGGAGCCATTTCCGCGTATTCGAATAACCGATCGGGGGTTCGATGGGCAGACACAACAAGAAGTTCATAGGGGATCGCGAGTTGGGCTAACAGTCCCCCTGCCTTTTCTAAAATAGGGAAGTCTGACTTACTTCCCCCGAGTACTCCCACGATTGGTTTCCCCTTGCGCTTTCCTTCTCTGTTTCTGTGCCGGTTTGACCGCTGTTTTCTTGTATCCATGAGGTATCTACCTTGTGGTTCTCATGATCTTGAATTAGTGACCGAGGATGATGTGAGCAACTTAATGGGTCCTGCCGGATCGGTCAAGGGCAGCTGATATAAAGTTAGTGAAACCGGTTCGCAACGACGGGCGGACGCTTGATCGTTCTGGAATGGATTGACAGGGTCAAAAAACACAGAGGGGGTGGTTTCCCACCCCCTCCGATTCAGACACATTCACTATACGCTCCCTGCGCCGTAAGACGCCGGTGATGCTACTTCGCCCCTCCCAAACCCGCTCCAGTTGTCCTGGGCGAGAGCATTTCAAGAATGCTCGGATCCCGCTCCATATAATCCGGCGGGAAGAAGTTAAACCGCCGCCACAATTCATACCACAGAGGCACACGATTAAGGATCACCCAACCCAGCACCTTGGTTCCTTGCCGCACACGTGATTGTTCAGGCCACGGCTGGGAATCTTCGGGATCGGGAACCACCCAGAATCGATAATTGCCTTTCCCATCGTCGATCTGGTCGACAACCTTGATAATACCGGTACGGGTTCCGGCCATAAGATCAGGCCAGGCCGGCAGCGGAATGGCGGGAACACCGAAGAAGAGGATCTTTACCTTGCGCCCAGGGACTAACAACGGTGAATCCAATCCTTCTGCTACCATTTCGATCGCCGTATCGGACGCGGTGGGGGACAGGGTCACGATGGTCTCACCCTGCTTCACCGTCTCACCGACTCCAACTTTGGCCATCTTCACGACGGTCCCGTCCATCGTCGCCAGGATCCGGGCCCGATCGATACGCTGTTGAGCGTTTTCCTGTCGGACTGAAACGTCAGCCAATTGGTCTAACGCCTTCGACGCATCGGCCACAGCTTGGTCGCGCGCCGCCTCGGCGTCAATCAGCTTTTGCCACACATCGGCGGTGATTTGATCCCGGCCGAAGAACAGGGCAGAGCGCGCCTGCTCGGCCGCCTGCAGATTGGCTTGCGCCGCCTGCAAAGCGGCTTTCGAGGCGACCTCGGTTTGAATCGTCAATTCGAGTTCCCGTTGCGAGACGAGACCGTCCTTGACCAATTGCCGGTGGCGGTCCACATTGAGGAGCGCGGTGGTCACGTCAATTTTAGCCGCTTCGAGTTTCTGCTGGGCTTCCCGGATTCTGTTTTCAGCCTCGACCACACGGGCATCGGCTGACGGCACCGCAGCTCTCACGAGGTTCTTCATTTGACCGATCCGCTTGTTGAGTTGATCGGCCCTGGCTAATGCCGCCTGGCGTTGCTGCTGCAGGGCCACCTTCCGCTG
>DASUMN010000028.1:0-2918 GCA_036277675.1 Nitrospira sp.
CCGGTGTAGTTGAGCATGACATAGGGCGTCATACCGGGGACGATACTGTAGCAATAGGCGCCGCCCAGTTTGCCGGGCCTCGTCGGGGCATCGATGTGCCGGTCGCGGAATACCTGCTCGGCCAGATGGGCCAGGCGAGGAGAGAAACCGCGGTAGGCGTCGAGTACCATCGTGACTGCGTCGGCATACTTGTACGTCTTCGACTCCGTGCGATGCGGGGCGTAGAGATGATAGCGGTTCATCGGCTTGATCTTGCAAATCTTGGCTTTCAGCGTGAAATACTGTTGGAAGACGTCGGCGTTCTTGGCGCAGATTGCCAGCAGCACATCGACGGCTTGGTCCGGCACGTCGTTGCCGAGGTTGCGGCTGGCGATGGGGGCTGAGAAGCGGCGGAGCCCGAGGTTTTCAGATTTCAAATCGTTCACAAGCGTCTTGTAGATTTCCCCCAACAGGTCGCGCTGGGTTGCAAAGACGCGATAGAGTTCTTGATAGGCAGCCTGTCGCACGGAGGCCTTCGGGCTTCGCACGTAGGTCATCAGTTCTTCGCGGTTGACCGTCTTTTTCTTGCCGCCGACCGCCACTGTAAAGGTAAATCCATTTGTCACAATATCGTACAGCGTGTGGACCGCGCTTCGGCCCGTGACGTTTTTGAGGTTGACGATCTTTTCTTCCGGTTCTGATAGGGTGTGGGGCTTGAAGCGTCGAATCGTTTCCAGGTGATAGCGCAGGTCGCCCGCGTCGGCCATCAGGCGAGCCGCACTGGTCTCATCGACACTCTGCCACCAGAGCTCAAAAAACAGCAGCCGATTGCTCAGGCCCGTCAGTCGCTCCTCCACCCGTGTTCTCAGTGACCTCGCATCCGCGTCCTTCGTGTTTTCTGAGAATCGCAGATAGGCATAGGCACCAAGACGCGAGGAGCCTTGGGCGATTTCTTCGCTGAGACGCAGCAGCGCAAGGAGATCCTGGCTCGGCATGGATGGGGCCAGCGTCGCCCGCGCGGCTTCGATTTTGGCGACCTTCGATTCGAGATCGGCTAGCAAGGAGTCGATGCCGACGGCCGGGTCCTTGACCAGCTGGGTGAGGTCCCACCGATCGGGAAACGTCGAACGACTGCGCATCGTGGTACGTTGTCTACGGGGCTTTCCGGCCATTGGATACTCCTTGAGGGGTGAATCGGATGATGTCCCGATCATACCATCGGGCATGTTGTGGAGAGGAGAGAAATGTGGTGCGCAGGCCGACCGTGTCGGATGCATTGACGGAGATCCAGAGAATGTGACACGTTTTCAACTACCCGCCATGACCGACCAAGAAATCAATCGGGCCATTCAATACGTGACCGCCAGCACCTCCTACGGGCGTGACACGGTTGCCGAGATCCTGAAAACCGGATTAGGCGAACTTGTGACGTTGGCCACGCAGTCCAGCCGGCAATTTGAACGGGATGCCCTCATGGAATATGTGTCGCAATGGACCATCAAACGGACCGGCCAGCCGGAGCCGCTGGTGCGGGAAGTGCTTGGTTGTGCCGGCCGCTGGCTCGACGACCTGTACGAGGAAGTCGCCAAGCGGCAGCCGGATGTCTTCGGCCGATCCTCGAACGACGAGGGTGGTTCCGCTGTGGCCTGAATATGGGACGGTTTGGCCCAAGAAAGACTGTTAGCCCGCTATCTGTCGGGAAGCTCTGTAGCGGTCTCGGGGTTCAGGAATACGTTATCGGGTTCGGCGGGTGCCATAGATGGCGCCGCCGGTAGCCTTATAGTGCTGAAGGACGGCGACGGCTTCTTGTCGGCAGAGATCACGGACGACGGAGATGCCTCGTTTGTTCAGTTCCGCCACCCAGTGCTTCGGTTTGGCTCCTTCATCGAAACCAATCGCTTCCGCGTCGCTGGCACGGGCACCGCATACCACGCGCCGGACGCCTGACCAAGGGATGGCGCCATAGCACATGGCGCAGGGCTCGCAGCTGGTCACGAGCTCATGTTCAGACAGGCCTGCTGCGCCAAGGTCGAAATCGCCGAGGGTTTGTTGGGCGTTAGCGAGGGCAGCCATTTCAGCGTGGGCATGAGAACAGCAGGCCGATTCAACGAGGTTGACGCCGATCGCGACAAGCCGACCTGTGCGGTGTTCAAAGACCGCGGCGCCGAATGGGCCGCCGGTTCCGTTCTCGACATTGATTGCTGCCAGTTCAACGACAAAACACATGCGGGCTTGGTCCGTGGTGATCGGTTTCTTCTGGTTCTGCAAACGACGGACCGCCCATGAGGGAAGCGCGAACGGTGAGGGTGGTGATCGGCGGGCTGTCACTGTGGCAAGGAACTCTTCAGGGCTTCTAAATTCTTGGTGACCATGGCGTCGCCGTTCTTGGTGGAGACGTCGATGCCGGTGGCGCAGACGGTACGACATTCGTCAAGGCGGTTGAGCTTCTGGAGCGCTTGCGCCAGCGCAAAGTATGCGGCAGAGTAGGTGGGCTTGACCGTGACGCATTGCCGCAAGGCCTTGGCGGATTCTTCAAAGTTGCCATCGTCCAGGTAGGCCTTCCCGAGCCCAAACCAGGCAACATCGTCGTTCGGGTCCATGGCGAGGATCTTTTTGAGCGGTTCGATTCTTGGATTGGGCATCAGATACTCCGTGTTGTGATGGCTGACGATAGCAGTGAAGAACGCTCGTTGTCTACGTTCTTTCCTGCATGCTAATCTGACGAGGTAGCGGCCGTACGCTTCACTTTTCACGTCTCACGTTTGACGGCATAGAATATGGGAACCACCGGTCTTGTATATCATCCAGCCTATCTTGAGCATGACATGGGAGCCGGACATCCGGAGTCTCCCAACCGGCTGCGGGCGATCATGCAGCAGCTGGAGCAGAGCGGGACGCTGACACGGGTGACCAGAATCGAACCGCGCAAGGCCGAAGAT
>DASUMN010000029.1:0-3438 GCA_036277675.1 Nitrospira sp.
CGGTCCTAAACACAGTCATCCCTTTAATTCCACACCATGAAGGCTGGGCAGGCGGCTCCGGAGTCCATGCCCTCGAGAGGGCTTGGCGTCGCCCGGTCGAAAAACCCATGCGCACACTTGTGCGACAGCAGTTCCTGATCCGTGGGTGTCACCACATAGTCCGGCGCTCCCACCCCAATCCATCGTCTGAGTAATTTGAGTTGGTCAACGCCGCCCATCGCGAGGACGGGCACCAGCGGAATCCGCTCGCGAAATACTGCGAGAACCGTCATGCCGCCTGCGCGAGCCGGTTGATGCCGAGCAATGCGGACTCTTCTTGAGTCATATGGGCGAGCACGTCGACTTCTCGAGACAATGCCGTGACTTCTCAAACCCGAATGAAGCCAGCAGGCCGCACAGACGGTGGGACACCCCACTGCCTCGATGAGCAGAAGCCGTATGCGGGAAGACGATGCCGACTCAACAGACGACAGGGTGGGACCGTTCGGAGGCAAACCGGCTTTGAAGAGGTTACGTGCCCCTCTCTCCCCCCTTTGGATCGTCGGGCGGTCGTTGATTCGGCCTGGTCGTCGGCACGTCTGTAAGCGCCCTCCTGATCAGCAACATGGCCAAGATCAGAAGGACCGCGCCGCCCGCCAGCAGCATCCCGTCCTCAGGTGTCATGAATCCGCCTTTCTGTCGGATTAACTATCCAACCGTGCGCAGCGGTCGCGCCGCTCGTTTGCCGGGAACACACATCCGACGGCTTGAGTGCGGGAGGCGGGTGACGAAGGGGAGTTGCAGCCGGTTAGTGAGACACCTTTTCCCCTGCGGGGAGAGCCAGAGCAAGGGCTGCAAGAGTCAGGCTGACGCCGATGAGCACGATCGTCGCAACCCGTAATGTGTGATCCGCCTCTCTTCGAACCTCGCCGGCGATCTCCGCGACCACCTCCAGGAGTCGATCGAGTTCCAATGTCACGCCGATGAACTTTCCCCCCGCGTCTCTTGCCGCGTTCAGTTCAGCTTCATCTCTCAGCCGTTGCGCCACAATCCGGGAGGTCGACTGCCATCGTTTCTTCAGAAGTTGAATCGTGTAATGCGAGGACGCGATGTACTCTTCCAACTTCTCCTGCACGGCTTTTAACTCTGCGAGTTCCCGCGCGTCCATGCCTTTGCCCGAGGTAGTGTTGTTGCTGGCTTTGACAAACCGTTCGATCGCACTGTCGATGCGCGCCCGCTTCTGCGGCAGGGAGGCCGCAATCCGCTCAAAATCTTCCTTGGTGTCAGCCTCGATCGCCCGGATAATCGACGTGCGATATCGGATCAACTCGCCGTTGACATGGCCAAGGTCCGTCGCGGCTAACGTATATTCCGCATAGATGACGCGAAGATCCCGGTCCACTCGCGTCAAGGTGCTCGAACCCAAGAGTCCGCTCGCGGCGATCAACAGACTCAATACAACGGATGTCCAATGCAATCGCATCGGCGCCTCATGCCTATAGACGAAGGGCAGGAAGTCCTTATGAACTCCCTGCCCTCTTCTTACGAAGTGCTGAGGTCTGAGCGCTGAGTCCTGAGGACTGAGATCAGAACACTCTCAGTCCTCAGTCCTCATTGCTCGGTCCTTCCGGTCTTAGAGCCAGGTGACCCGTTCCGCGGGCCGGATGTAGATCGGCTCTTCGACCTGAATGCGCGCCACTTCCTTGCCCGACTTGTTGAAGCCCAGCACGGTATCGTTGTACATCTCGAACCGCTTCCCGTGAATCTGGGTCTCGAACACTTTCGGGCCCGGAATGACGTCGTACCGGAAGATGATCTGCTGGCTGGCTCTCCAGAGTTGGAGGACCGCCAACAGTTCCCGACTCGGCACGAGATACTTCTCGATGGCGTTATCCACGCCCGGGCCGAACATCTGCCGGGCATAGCCTCTCGGGCTGTGCCGCGGCGGAATGTAGAAGCCGTTGGGCTCGGTGCCCCACTGCGGATACAGGGGCAGCGCCACCTGCTCCACGCGAATCGCGTAGTACAGGGGATGCCACCGGTCTTCCGCCCACAGGCCGTCCTCGCCGATGCGCACCAGGCTCTGCATGCGGATCTTCCCCACGCAGGCCGCCATACAGCGCGTTTCCATCGGCTCGCCGCCGGTCAAGGGGTCTTTGCCCTCGATGCGCGGATAACACGCAATGCACTTCTCCGACACCCGGGTCGTCCCCCGGTACATCGGCTTCTTGAACGGGCACTGCTCCACGCACTTCTTGTACCCGCGGCACCGGTTCTGGTCGATCAACACGATGCCGTCTTCCGGCCGCTTGTAGATCGCCTTCCGCGGACAGGCCGCCAGACACCCCGGATAGGTGCAGTGGTTGCAAATCCGCTGGAGATAGAAGAAGAACGTCTCATGCTCCGGCAGACTGCTGCCCGTCATCTTCCACGGTTCATCCCGCGAAAACCCCGTCTTGTCGATGCCTTCCACCAGGGCGCGCATCGAGGTCGCCGTGTCTTCGTAGATATTGACGAACCGCCACTCTTGATCGGTCGGAATGTACCCGATCGCCGCCTGGCCCACCTTGGCCCCCGCGTCGAAAATGGTCATCCCTTCGAACACCCCGTACGGCGCATGGTGCTTGCGGCCCACCCGCACGTTCCACACCTGCCCCCCCGGGTTCACCTGCTCGATCAACTGCGTGATCTTCACGTCGTAGAACTGCGGATACCCGCCGTACGGCTTGGTCTCCACGTTGTTCCACCACATGTATTCCTGCCCCTTGCTAAACAGCCAGGTCGACTTGTCCGCCATCGAACAGGTCTGACAGGCCAAACACCGATTGATGTTGAACACAAAGGCAAACTGCCACTTCGGATGCCGTTCCTCGTAGGGGTACAGCATCTTCCGTCCCAGTTGCCAGTTATAGACTTCCGGCATGGTAATTCCTCCTTACCTCTTCACGATCTCGTGGTGAAATGGTTGACTCATCATTGAACCTTCAGTGTCGAGGACCGGGAACCGAGAGGATTGTCCTCTCAGTCCCCGTCGCTCAGCGCCTACACTTTGATCTTGATGTGCTCACCCTTGAGCCACTTGATCATGAACTCGTTCTCCTGACCCGGCGTGAAGCCGGTCCGGACCGGTTCCCACGGACCGCGCGCCCCGATACCGCCGTCTTCCGCCTTGGTGATGCGGATGAGACATTCCTTCGGGGTCGTATTCACGGCATGGTGATCGATGGCATAGCCCCACTTGAACTTCCAGGCAATCGCGTGTTTGCCCGGCAGGCTGTCGGTCTGGTGCATCGGCATCAACCAGCTTCTGGTGAACGACTGCTGTGCGCCGTACCGGAAGTTGGACTGATAGCCGGTGTCCACCGCGATGGCGCGTCCGTCGGG
Organism: Nitrospira sp.; assembly: GCA_036277675.1. Lineage (GTDB taxonomy): Bacteria > Nitrospirota > Nitrospiria > Nitrospirales > Nitrospiraceae > Nitrospira_D. Next base: position 3,364 of record DASUMN010000029.1, read on the forward strand.
GCGCGTCTCGTGGCCTTTCACCGACTTCGCCGTCGACACGTACGGGGCGTGTTTCGCCATCGTCACGTGGTACGG
>DASUMN010000030.1:0-8758 GCA_036277675.1 Nitrospira sp.
AAAGTTGGCCTTGCGTCCTGCCGGCGCACTGGCGGCTACCGTAACCCCGGGGAAATAATCCGAGCGGGCGATCAAGGCGCGTGCACGAAATTCCTCAACGGCAGCGACCGCATGTTGCAAATTCTTGTTCTCCGCCAGCGCTGTTCGAATGAGTTGCTGCAACTGTTCGTCTCGCAACAGGTCCCACCAGGCCAGATTGGCGAGCGACGGCAGCTCCGCCGAGGCTCCGGCCATGCGGAAACGGTCCTCCATCTCGGTCGTCGACCGTTGATAGTCGGGCCCCATCGAACAGGAGAGCAGCCCCAGCGAGAAACCGATCACAAGCATCATGTGCACGATCACGGCTCGGCCTCCATCGATGGCCGCGATTCAACCGGAACGGACACCGCCTCCCCAGGTCGAGTACGTTGCCGCTTCAACTTTCTCAGCAGCACAAAAAATAGTGGGACAAAGAAAATCGCCAAGAACGTCGCGGCTGCCATGCCGCCTAAGACACCGGTTCCGATCGACTGTCGGCTGGCCGCGCCGGCACCCGATGCGATCACCAGGGGAAACATGCCAAAAATGAAGGCCATCGACGTCATAATGATGGGCCGGAATCGCAACCGCGCCGCTTCGACCGTCGCCTCGATCAAGGGACGCCCCGCTTCATATCGGGTGTTCGCAAACTCGACGATCAGAATGGCGTTTTTGGCGGACAAGCCGATCAACGTCACGAGACCAATCTGGAAATAGATATCATTCTCGAACCCTCGAAGCCAGACCGCCGTGAGCGCGCCGAATACCGCGAAGGGCACGGCGAGAATCACGGCAAACGGCACCACCCAGCTCTCAAACTGCGCCGCCAACACCAAGAACACCATGAGCAACCCGATCGCGAAGACCTGGCCCGACTGTCCGCCGACCCGTCGCTCCTGGAATGAAATATTGCTCCAATCGATCGCATAGCCCTGCGGAACCAGCACTTCTTTCGCCACTCGCTCCAACGCATCAAGCGCTTGACCTGAGCTATAGCCCGGTGCCGCCGCACCCAGCAAGAGGGCCGTATTGTACCCATTAAAGTGATTCACCGGATCCGGGCCACTTTGATATTCCGCCGTCACAATCGTATCGAGCGGAACCATATTCATGCCCCTGGCACTCTGTGCTCTGACATAGATTTTTGAGAGATCTTGCGGCGTCGATCGATATTCGGCGTCGGCCTCGGTCTGCACGTGATACACTCGGCCGAATTTCACGAAGTCGTTGATATAAAAATTTCCGAAGTAGGCCTGCAGCGTATCGAAGATATCCGAAATTGGAATGCCCAAGGCCTTCGCCCGTTCCCGATTCACATTGGCGTAGAGCCTCGGTGAAGAGACGCGGAAATTGGTTCCGACCCGTCCGATCGCTGGTTCTTTCTGTGCGCGTTCGACGAATTCCTGGGCCACCATGGCGAACTTCTTGAAATCGCCGCTGCTCGGATCCTGAATCTGCGCGGAGAACCCACCGACGGCGCCGACGCCTCGAATTGCCGGTGCATTGAACGCAAGAAGCAAGGCTTCCGGAATTTTGGCGAACTCCCCATAGGCCGCGCCGACCAACGCCTTCGCGTGATACTGAGGTTCCGGCCGTTCGTCCCACAACACCAACGGGACAAACATCGTCGCCGAGTTCGGCCCTCTGGTACCGAATACGAAATTCTGCCCGGTCAAGGCATCGGTGGAATGCACCGCTGGAATGTTTTGAAAAAACTGCTCGACTCGTTCAAGCACCGCCACTGTCCGCTGCTTCGACGCGCCATCCGGTAATTGTGCGATGACGATGAAATACCCTTGATCTTCCTCCGGCAAAAAACTCTTCGGTAACTGCTGGTAGAGTCCGACACATACGACAAGCAGCAGGGCAAAGACCGCCATGATACGCAGCGGCCTGACAAGAATAGCGGCGGTCATACGCGTATAGCCCTGCTGGGTTCGACTAAACAGTCGATCGAACAGATCCCAGAACCCACTCCGCCTTCCATGCTGTGGCGTGAGGACGACGCCGCAGAGGGCCGGGCTCAGTGTCAATGCGACAAATCCGGACACCGTCACCGAAATGGCAATCGTGGCGGCGAATTGCTTATAGAGAGCCCCGGTAATCCCGCCGATAAACCCGACCGGTGCAAAGACAGCAACTAAGACCAACACGATCGCGATGATCGGCTCAGTGACCTCGCCCATTGCCCGCTTGGCCGCTTCCTTTGGAGAAAGCCGCCCCTCGCGCATGTGGCGCTCCACATTCTCCACCACCACAATCGCATCGTCCACTACGATCCCGATCGCCAAGACCATCCCAAACAGCGTAATCGTATTGATGGAGAACCCGAGGACATAGAGTCCCATAAAGGTCCCGATCAAAGACACAGGGACAGCCACGGTGGGAATGATGGTCGCCCGCCAGGTCTGGAGAAACAGATAGACGACGAACACGACCAGTACCATTGCTTCCCCGAGGGTCTTCACCACTTCTTTGATGGAGATCTCGATAAACCGTGTGGTGTCGTATGGGGTGTCGTATGACACGCTCGGGGGGAAATTCTTGGCAAGTTCATCCATCTGCGCGCGCGTGCGACGCACAGTATCGAGCGCATTGGCGCCGGGAGACAAAAACGCGAGGACAAAGGTCGTCGGTTTGCTGTTCCACCGGCCCTCCAAACCATAAGCCTGCGCCCCCAGCTCGATACGCGCGACGTCCTTCAGTCGAACCGTCGAACCATCAGGAAGAGCACGCACGATGAGTTCTTCGAAATCTTTCACCTCCGTCAGACGGCCTTTCGTGATGATCGGAATCGTGAGCTCCGTCCCTTTTGGAGCCGGCTCTCGCCCAATCGTCCCCGCCGGGTAATCGCGATTCTGTTCACGGATGATCGCCGTGATATCACTGGGGGTGAGGCCCAGCTTGGCCATCTGCAGCGGGTTGAGGATGATCCGCATACTGTAATTTTGTTGCCCGAACACCAACGCATCCCCCACGCCTTTCACTCGTTTCAAATCGTCGACGATCCGAAGCGTGGCATAGTTCGAGAGAAAGACCGCGTCATGCCGAGGATCAGTCGATTTGAGCGCGATGACCAATACCAGATCGGGCGACATCTTCTTGACGGAGATGCCCTGACGAATCACTTCCGGTGGAAGTTGCGGCTCGGCGAGTTTTTCACGGTTCTGCGTTTGGACTTGGGCGATATCCGGGTTCGTCCCGATCTCAAAAGTCAGCTTGATCGAAACGTGCCCGTCGTTACTGCTGGTGGATTCGTAATACAGCAGATTGTCGACACCTGGAAGGGTGACCTCAATCGGGCGGGCCACGGCTTCAGCCGCCACTTCGGCGCTGGCACCGGGATAGTCCGCGTCGATCTGGACCACCGGCGGGGTGATTTCTGGAAACTGTGCGATCGGCAGGAACTGCATGGCAAGCAGTCCCATCACCACCACCACGATAGACACGACCGACGCAAAAATCGGCCGGTCGATAAAGACATGCGAGATCACAAACGGTCCTTATTGAACAGCGGGGGAAACAGATTCCGTGCGTGATGCACTGGCTGGGACCCAGGGGACTGCCTGTACCGGAGCACCGGGACCGATCTTCATCAATCCATTCACAACCACGCGATCGCCGGCCTTCAATCCGGCATCGATGAGCCACTGAGAACCCTTCCAATCCGCGGCGACCACATCGCGTATTTCGACCTTGTCTTCGTCGTTGACGACGAAGACAAACGAGCCGGCGGGGCCTTGCAAGACCGCCCGCTGAGGGACCAACACCGCCTCGGTCTTCACGTCCCCTTTGAAACGGACTCTAACGAACTGGCCGGGCAACAAGATTCGCTTGGCATTGGGGAACGTAATCCGAACCTGGCGTGCACCCGTTTCTGTCCGGAGGCCCGGCTCCAACAGATCCAGCACGCCTTCATGCGAATATTCCGTGCCATCCATCAGCGTGAGGGCGCCGCGCAATTGATAGACGCCGGGATGCTGAATACGCTTGGCTTCGATGTCTCGGCGGCGTTTGAGCATGAACGTCTCCGGCACACTGACGACGACATACATCGGATCAACCTGATGAATCACGGTCAAAAGATCCGTTTGTGCCGAGACCAATCGGCCCTCGTAATAACGGCTCCGTTCGATCAACCCAGTGATCGGGGCCGTAATCAATGTGTTGTCGAGGTCGAACTGCGCTTTGATGAGATCAGCCTTGGCGCCTTGGAGCGCGGCTTCGGCGGCGAGTTCGCCAGCCACCGCATCATCAACATCCTTTTGGCTGACGGCCTGTTCGGCCAGCAGCGGCTTGACGCGCGCGAGATCCTGCTTGGCCTGCACCAATCTTGCTTCAGCTTGCGCAATCTTGGCTTTTGCGCTGGCCGCGGCGGCTTGGAACGGGATGGAATCGATTTGGTACAGCCGATCGTCTTTCTTCACGTCGCGGCCCTCCCGATACAGCACCGCCTTGAGGATGCCGGTCACCTGTGGACGGATTTCTACCGGCCGCGACGCTTCCGCCTGGCCGATGAACTCCGGCTCATCCGGCACCGCCTGCGTGGCGACGACCATTACCTCGACCTGCGGCACCGGCTGCGCCGGCATCGATTCGGCTTCCTGCTTGCAGCCGACGGCAAGGGCGAGAGAGACGCCTGCAAGTGGAACCATGATATAGAGAGATCGCTTGATCATATGAGTTCGCCGTTCACCTCAAGAGAATGAATGGGTAGTGTACATCGTTGCACTTCCCATTCTCCACTATGAACCCCTGTCGCACCATCATCGCCCGGTCATTCGAACGGAGGCCATGCAATTCCGGGAATCCCTGCCGCGCCGTCGTGTCACGAACACCGCCGCTCGTCGTGATCGATCTCCTCAGCTCCCCCCCGCTCCCCTGTGATCTCCTCTACGATGCACCGAGTCAAACAACCGGTGGCGCGAAGCCTCGCACCTTGTTTCCACAGCCTGTCCAGCAGCGCCTTCCCGGTGGCATCGATGAATATCACGCCGGATAAATCAATCACGGCATACTTCTGTTGACTCTCTGTCAACGTGCACCAATAGCCGTTGAGTTCCTCAACCCATGGGCCCGCCAGACGCCCCTCAAGAATGAGTGAGAGAGGATCTTTTCCTATACCGCGCTGTTCGGTGATCTTCAGCAATTTCGCTCCTTTCCTCTCCCGCAGACGCGCGACTCGTAGGTCTCAGCAATGGCGCATCAATTTCACTGCACGGATCACATCCGCGCCAAATTCTTCTCCAACTGCAACCGGCGATTCTGCAGAATCACCGGGTCGATCACCTCACCACACTGCACACAACGCCGTGTCAGGCAATCGCGCTGACCGACATCACCTCCCAAATCGAAGGACGATTCGACAATCATCAGACCTCTGCACCGCCAGCACCGCACCTCACCGGTGGGCGGCCCTGCCGCTGCAGGGCTCTCCTTCTTCAAATCTTTTCCGGGAAACATGACTGCCCTCGCCATGGTCGGCCTCCCTTCCATCACTGTTGGTAGATCCAACAGTGCAACTCGTACAGCAACTCGCGTTCCAGCAACGTTCACACGCGACAGAGACCATCGAAGTTACTGAAACTCAATGAACATTGAGTGTTCTTACTGGGGAGTCTTCGTGCGAAGAGAGGCAAGGTGCCGACGATGATCTGCCGAGGTGACGGCACAGTGCCGAATGTTCGGCACGCCGGAATACAGAGTGCCGAGCGGGAAGTACCGCTCAGCACGCGCTCGCGAGACGCGTGCTCTATGAAGGTGCGCGCTGAGCTAGGAAGGACGAGAGATACCGAGCTTCTGCATTTTGGACTGAAGAGTCGTGCGTTTCATGCCCAGCCGAGCGGCAGCACCGGCAGCGCCTCCGATGACCCATTTGGCGGCTTCAAGCGCACGCCTGATATGGTCCCGCTCGGCATCTTCCAAGCTGCTGACGGACTGGACGTCCATGGGCCCGGCTACCGTCAACTCCGCGAGCGGCACATGAAGATCGGTGCCCTGAGAGAGAATCACGGCTCGTTCGATCAGGTTTTCCAACTCCCGGATGTTGCCAGGCCAATGATAGGCCGAAAGCACGGCCATGACCGCAGCAGGGATCGTCTCGACACGTTTGTCCATCCGGCGGGCCAATTTCTGTGCAAAGTAGCGGACCAGCAGCGGAATGTCCTCCCGTCGGTCCCGAAGGGGAGGAAGGGTCACCGGAAAGACATTGAGACGATAAAAGAGATCGCTGCGAAACTTTTTCTCAGCGACCATGCCCAATAGGTCTCGATTCGTCGCCGCCACAAGCCGGACGTTGACTTTGGTCGTCCTGGTGCTGCCGAGACGCTCGAACTCCTGCTCTTGCAAGACCCGCAGCAGTTTGGATTGCAGGTCGAGCGGGATGTCCCCGACTTCATCGAGAAACAAGGTGCCGCCATCGGCAAGTTCGAAACGGCCGATCTTTTGCGCAATGGCTCCGGTGAACGCGCCCCGCTCATGGCCGAACAGCTCGCTCTCCAGGAGGCCCGACGGAATTGCCGCGCAGTTCAACTTCACGAAGGTTCGTTCCTGCCGCCCGCTCAGGTTGTGAATGGCACGAGCAATGAGCTCTTTGCCTGTGCCGGTCTCTCCTAGAATGAGTACGGTTGAGTCGGTCGGTGCGACGATCTCAACCTCCTTCAATACCCGTTTCAGCGCAGGGCTCTCACCGATGATTTCTTCAAAGTTGTAATCGAGCCGAATCTCATCCTCGAGGTAGAGCTTCTCCTTGGCCAGCCTGTCCTTAAGTTCGGCAATCTGCTGGAAGGCCAACGCATTCTCCACGGCGACGGCGACTTGCTTGGCAACCAGTTGCAGAAACTCAAGATCCGTTTCGCTATAGGCCTCTTTCTGCAAGCTCAAGAAACCCATGGCGCCCAACCGCCGTCCCGCGGTGGTCAGGGGAACGAAGCAAAACGAGTTCGCCCCATCTTCCATCATGCAGCCGATCACCTTCGGCCATCGACGTTCTTGTGTTACGTTGGGCACGAGGAGAGCCTGCTGCGTTTGCCAGACGACCCCGGCGGGGCTTTCATCGACCGGCCCCTCGTGACCGCCGACGAGGTCGGCCGGTACGTTCGCCTGAATGGTGTGCAACCGCATGGTATTCCTGACAGGATCGTGCAAAGACAGGGCGACAAAATTGACTTGCACCACGCGGGGAAGATGCTGAGCAAGATCACGACACAGCGCATCAAGATCCCGCTGCGCGGCAATCGCCTGCGCCACTTCCAAGAGTCCTTGATACCGCTCTGCCAGGCTCTCACAGGGAGAGGTGAATGGCCGATTCATAGTCGTGCAGTATGGCGCATCAATCAACGACGGCTCAAGGGGCCGCTGGTTGAACAGATACGGTGCGAATCACTCTGCCCGTCACAGCGTCTTATGCGTGCCGTCGCAGAAGGGCGGCGTCTTGGTGTGCTTACATTGGCACAATGCCACTTCTTTTGTTTCCGTCAGCGTGAACTCAAGCGGTTCGATGCCGGTTCCTTCATGAGCTCCGTCACAAAAGGGCTGATCCCTCGATCGTCCGCACTTGCACCAGTAGTATGTTCCCGCTTCCAAGGTGAGTACTGACGGTTCCTTCGCGGCAATACGTGGTTGTCCCATGATCATTCCTCCCTCTGGATGATTGAGATCGGGTCGCGCGCCTGAGTATATCGTTTCATCACGGACTTCTCACGTCCTCTTGCACGGCCGCCTTTCATCACGTTGTGCCCTAAACCGACCCCATTCTGGCCTAGGGGAACCACAACAGGGCCGTTGACAAGTTGGCAGCACGGTCCCCCTAATCTGTGGTATTTACGCTGCTCGGCTTTGTGACCACGACCATCAGCATGTCGCGCTGTGTGGATTTGGACGAGTCGGCAGTTCGCTCGGGAACGCGTTGGACGCGTTCGGTCTTTCCTATGTGGTCATCGACCGAAATCCGGACATCATTCGCCGGTTACAAGTCCGACACACGCCCTGTCTCTATGGCGATGCCTCCCACCGCGAATTGCTCGCAAAGGCCGGAGCGGCGGATGCGTCTCTGGTCATCGTGGCATTGCCTGAAATCGAGCCCGCGGCACTGACGCTGGGTCGCATCCGCGACCTCAATCCAAAATTTTCGATTGTAGCCCGGGCGCATGGCGTAGCGGAAGCGGAACGACTCGGTGCCCTCGGGGCGACCGAGGTCATTCAGCCTGAAGTTGAGGCGTCGGCCACACTCATCCGACATGCCTTGAACTGGTTCGGTGTACCGAAGGATCGCATTCTGGACAATGTGGAACAGTACCGGCAGTCTATGGAAAGGAAACGGACAACTTAAACAAGCACAACGCACATCCGCCCGACCCAAATCACAGCTGCGTACTTGCGTCATTCCACCTCGATCGTGACTACCGCTTCGACACCCACTGCGTCATGATCGTGACTCGCCGCTACAAGCCTGATCTCATGCGATCCGCGCGTGAGCCCCTTGATCACGCCTTTAAACCCTTTCTGATATTCTCCGTCCACATAACAATGGATGTGTGTGGCCTGAGCGCCTTTTGACATCCTGTAGCGCACTTCGACGGAATCCCCTTTGATCACCGCGCCCTGCGCCGGACTCACGATCGTGAGTCGGTTCCCGTCGTCATCAGCCGCCAGACCATACACGCCGGCTCCCAACGAAAACAGGCTGAAGAGCACTGCCATGAAAATGACGCGAATCATTTCACCCCTCTTTGAATATTTC
>DASUMN010000031.1:0-5947 GCA_036277675.1 Nitrospira sp.
TTCTTTCCGCCCATCTCGGCGATCACCCGTTTGACCATTGATTGGCCGGGACGCACACAGGCGGCGTCGGCAAGAATTTGGAGCCCCGCCGCTTTCGATCCCGTAAACGCGATCGTTGAAATCTGCGGATGCGCGACAAGGGCCTGGCCGATCTCGGGTCCACCGGGAAGGCAGCTGAGGACACCGGATGGCACCCCGGCAGACATGAGGATGTCCGTGAGCAGTTGCCCTATTCGAGGAGACCGTTCCGATGGTTTAAACAGGACGCAGTTCCCCGTCACCAGCGCCGCGGAGACCATGCCAGTGGGGATGGCGAGGGGGAAATTCCAGGGCGCGATCACGGCCGCGATGCCGCGTGGGCCGTACACGCGATGGTTCATCTCTCCGGGTTGGTCCCCTAATCGCATCGGTCCTGACAGCCTGCGCATCTCCTTTCCATAATAGCGAAGAAAGTCGATGGCTTCGGCCACGTCGGCGTCAGCCTCACGCCATGGTTTGCCGACTTCGAAGACTTCCCAGGCGGCGAGTTCATAACGGCGGCGGCGCATCTCTGACGCCGCTTGTTCCAGAATTGTCGCGCGTTTCTCGGCGGGTTGCCGGCGCCAGTTCTCGAATCCGGCTTGCGCCCGTGTAATCGCTGTATCGATGTCGGTGACGACGGCGCTCCGTACCGAGGCCACGGGCTCCTCAGGCCGAAAGGGGTTCTGCGACAACAGCCAGGGGCCGGTCAGCCTGGTGTCGCTTTCCCATTGTCGTCCTAGTTGTGATCGGATGGAGGCAATGCCTGCCTGCATGGCGTGGCGGACTTCTTCATGTGAAAAATCGCTGTGCGGTTCGTTGGAAAATCCAGGCGCTGCGCCTGCCGCCAGTCGGTCAGGAGACGGTGTGAACCTTCCTGGGGGAGCGAGGAGTTGGACCAGCGGTTGCGATTCGACGTATTCTTTTCGGAGGAAGGATTCATTCGACGTGTTTTCGAGCAAGCGCCGAACCAAATAGGCCATGCCGGGCAACAGGAGCCCGACAGGGGTATAGAGCCGAACTCTGCGGCCGAGTTTCACCATGGCTTGCTGAAAGGGTTCGGCCATGCCGTAGATCATTTGGTACTCCCGCGCGTTCGGAGGCAGCCCACGTGCATCAGCCACGGCCTCGATCACAGCGAGTGTCCTCAAATTGTGTGTGCCGAAGGCGGGACGAATGATATCGGTGTGGTTGCAGAGTATCTGGATCAAACGTTCGTAGTTCGTATCCGTCTTTGTTTTCTGCTCAAAGAGCGGCACCGGCCACCCGGCTTGCCGGTACCGGACTGTGTCCGCATCCCAATAGGCGCCTTTGACCAACCGAATGGTGATCGGCGTGCCTCTCGTGCGTGCCCAGGTGATCAGCTTTGCAATGTCTTGCTCTGTTTCCCGATGGTAGGCTTGCAGCGCAAGGCCGGCATAGGGATAGCCACGATAGGCCGCTTCGGCAAAGAGCCGGGTGAAGATCTCCAGCAGCAGTGTCTTCAATTCTGCCTGTTCCATATCGAAGATCAATCCCACGCGCAGAGCCATGGCCTGATCGACCAACGGACGGAGGCGGGACGCCACAGACTGATAACTTCCTTGGGGATCAATCGGGTCCAACTGCGACGAGAGGGCGGAGATTTTGAGCGACAGCTGTACGCGCGGCAGCGGTCCTACATGATCATGTTCGAGCAATGAGACGGGAGGCCAGGCATCTGCAGCACGCGTCAATTCCCTCAACGCGCTCAGACAATGGTCGCGGTAGCGGTCGGCTTCCTGTTCACTGGTGGAGGCTTCTCCCAACAGGTCAACGGAGCAGGCGCGCCCGTCCTTCCAGAGGTCGGCCAAGACCGGCAGTGCCTCATGGGCCGAAGCTCCGGCGATGAAGGTTTTGGCCATGTGCTCGACCTGGCTTCTGATCGCCTTGCCGGTCAGCCGCGCGCCGATGCTGGTCGCGGCCATGGCCTTTAATCCCCACTGGAGTCCGAACAGCTCGTGACTCGCCCTACCGAGATACTCTTCGGCCAGGGAGACGACCCGTTCATCGTCGGTGATGACGGGGAGGACATCGATGAAGCGAAAGAGGTTCGCCTTGAAGGCAGCATCCTTCATGGCCAGATTAATCGCCGACTGGGACCACCAGCGCCCTTCGAAAATGGTCGGCGTGTGGCCGGCGGACAACTGGGCCAAATGCAGTCCGATTCGAAGTACCGCTGTTTCAAGCGCCGACGGATTCGTCGTCATGCCTCTCCCTGGCTGGTCGTCCAGCAGTCCATCGCCAGTATACTCCCAACCGCCGTCGCGCGAAGCCTCCGGGAGTCGATCATGCACAGATACCGGTTGAAAACGCGAACCGGTTTCGCTAGAGTGCGGCTCCCGCAACACGTTCACCGGAACCCGTTTGCCGTGGTGGACCTCGGTTTAAGTAAGCAGCCAGAGGACACATGGCCAAGACGGAACGGATCGCCCAGCCCCTGACATCAGGATTTTCCTACGGCACCTGTGTCCTCTTCTGTGCCCTTGCTGCCGTCACGATCATCGGTATTCCCCTCCATGGGTACTATATCGGCTATACGCTGTTTGACTGGATGCACTTTTTCGTCATGTACATCGTGACGGGGATGGGGATTACGGTCGGCTATCACCGGCTGGTGGCGCATCAAAGTTTTGACTGCCGCGATTGGGTGAAGCGCCTGGCCTTGATCGCCGGCGGATGGGCGCTGCAAAACTCGGCGCTGGTCTGGGGCGCGGACCACATCCGCCATCACGCCCGCACGGACACGGACGAAGACCCGTACAATGCGACCAGAGGATTCTGGCACAGCCACTGCGGCTGGCTCTTCTACAATACGCCGCATCGGGTCGGCAAATATGAAATCCGATTGCGCCGCGACCCGGTGATTCTCTGGCAACACCAGTACTACTGGCTGATCGCCGCCTCCGGCCTGGTGATCCCCTTTTGTATTGGGTTCTGGTGGCACGGCACCCTCCTGGGCGGTATCAGCGGCCTCCTCATGGGTGGCCTGTTGCGCATGTTCATGGTGCTCAACTCAACCTTCACCATCAATTCCCTCTGCCATATGTTCGGCAGCCAACCCCACGGTATTCAGGACAGTAGCCGAGACAGCTGGCTGGTCTCCTTCATCAGCTTCGGCGAGGGCTATCACAACTACCATCACACCTACGCCCGGGATTACCGGAACGGTCCGCAGTGGTACAACTTCGACCCGTCTAAGTGGACTATCTACGCGCTCTCGCTGGCCGGTTTGGCCACCAATCTGCGCCGCCTAGACCCCTCGGTCTTTTGACTCTCATGCGAGTTCCCCGGTCGGCACGTCACTGATGGCCTACCGGCCCATTTCATTTCCCTTGTCGCATCGCTTATGATGATGCGATCGATACGAAATATTCGTCTCAGATCGATATGACGAGCAGAAGTGAAATTGTGCATCCGATGGAGGACTGAGTCATGGCCGAAGAACATTCACACGCGCACGGCGCGCCGCAGCCGCAAGCAGCCGCCAATTTGGTGCCGGGCGTCAAACATGTGATCGCGGTCAGCAGCGGCAAGGGCGGGGTCGGCAAATCGACCGTCGCATCGAATCTTGCCTGTGCGTTGGCCCAGACCGGCGCCAAGGTCGGTTTATTAGATGCCGATCTCTATGGGCCCAATATCCCGATGATGATGGGGAGCACGAAAGGGCCGGAACAACAGGACGGCAAAATTATTCCTGTCGAAAACCACGGGGTCAAACTTATCTCCATGGCCTTTTTGGTGCCGGAAGAGACGCCGCTCGTCTGGCGTGGTCCCATGGTCCACCAGTATCTCCAAGCGTTTTTCCGCGATGTTCTCTGGGGGGAACTGGATTATCTGTTGATTGACTTGCCGCCCGGCACCGGCGATGTGCAACTTTCGTTGTCGCAAATGGTTCCGTTGGCCGGCGCTATTACCGTGACAACTCCCCAAGAAGTGGCGCTCTATGATGTGCGCAAGGGCATGGCCATGTTTCAGAAAGTGAATGTGCCGTTATTGGGCATCATCGAAAACATGAGCTTCTTCGTATGCGGGCACTGTGGCGAGCGGACAGAGATTTTTTCGCATGGCGGCGGCGAACGGGCAGCCGAGAAACTTGGTGTGCCGTTTCTCGGATGCATCCCGATCGATCCCGCGATCCGGGATGGAGGAGATAGTGGCCATCCGATCGTGGTGGCTGATCCGGCGTCGCCGCAGGCGGCGGCGTTCCGAGAGATTGCGCAAAAACTCATGGATGAGCTGCGTGGAACGGGGAAGAGCGGCGCATCTGTCGAGAGTTTGCTTAAAAAGATCAAGCAACCGTTCAGTACCAACTGAACGATCTCATATTGGGGGGAAGGCATGGCAGAGTTCGTGCGTGTGGCAGCGGCAACAGACATAAAACCCGGACACGGCATTGTGGCAGAGGCGAACGGAAAGACGCTGGCCGTCTTTAATGTGGACGGAACGATTCATGCGATCAACAATACCTGTTGCCATCGAGAGGGTCCGTTGGGAGAGGGAGAGTTGGAGGGCGCCATCGTCACCTGTCCCTGGCATGGATGGCAGTTCGATGTGACGACCGGCTCTTGCATGAATAACCCATCCGCGAAGGTCGAAGCCTATCAAGTAAAAATCGAGGGCAACGATGTGAAAGTATTACTGGATGTCTGAAGTCGCGCGCTAACCATCTGTCGTGACCTCAGAGGGAGGGAGAACGTATGCCTGTCTCTACGAACAATCAAACAGATATTGCGGCCGCACTCGTGCGCCTCTACGTATTTTTGACTCAGTACCTCGATCGTTGTTTCGATGAAGCAGCTCGGAAGAGCTATCCGGATTCCGAACTCCAAGGGCATCTCGATGAAACGCGCCGACAGCTCATGGAGATTCTGTCGGTGAATCCCGTTGTGAAGAGAAAACTCGCCGACGAGTGTGACCGAATTCTGGCGCTCGGCGCCTCCTGTCTCAAATCCGGTGCGGTGGATCCCAAGATTCGAGAGATGATTCAAGCGGAACGGGCCATACTCAAGAACAAGACGATGGCGTTGAGTGACCTGGTTGCAGTGTATCGAGCCTTAGCATGAGCGATGGGGCAGGCGGGATTCGATAAACATCAGCTCGCCGGGTTGGACAACCGGGAACGGGGATTTAGCAGGCCGGTCGAGTTTGAACGTGCAGGAGAAGGCTACCGAGCTCTTTTACGCTATGAGACCGTCCGCGTCACGACGGAGATTCATCCGACCCAGGATGAGGCACTCACCATCCTGATCCAGACCTTGCATGTTCAGGGCTACCGGCAGCTCAAGACGCAAAGGAGTTTTCGCGACGGGATCTATCTGGGTTCGCAAGAACTCTGGGTCGAATATCCGGATCCTCAGCCTGAGGAAGAATCCAAAGGACTTCTGGGAATAATCATGAGTTGGTTCCGCCCCGACGCTAATCGTCCATGAGTTTGATCTCTATTGATCGACGCCGATCGTCCCAAGCTGACAGTTGTCAGCCCGCGTCGCCCGCTCAGCGAGGCGAGCCGTCCGCGCGCGGACGTTCCCGTCTTCCGTCGTGGTTCAAAGTCACCGCCCAGACCGGTCCGGACTATCTCGATCTCAAGCACACCATGGATCGGCTCAAGTTGCACACGATCTGCGAGGAGGCCCGCTGTCCCAATCGATGGGAATGCTGGAACGAACGGACGGCTACCTTTCTCATCCTCGGCGACATCTGTACGAGGCGCTGTCACTACTGTTCCGTGGAAACGGGCAAGCCGCGCGCCGTGGATTACGATGAGGCGAGGCGGGTGGCCGAAGCGGTGCAGGCGCTTGGCCTTCGTCATGCCGTGGTGACGTCGGTCAACCGTGATGAATTGCCGGACGGCGGGGCCGCTGTCTTTTCCGATACGATTTGGCAGATCAGACGGCTCAGTCCGCATTGC
>DASUMN010000032.1:0-3178 GCA_036277675.1 Nitrospira sp.
AGGCACCCGCACCCGCTCGACTTGGAACCCGTCCGGCCGTTCCCATCTGGCGGTCACGGCACCGACCGGATCGGGCAAATCGGCAATCACCCGAACCCGCTCAGCCATCTCTTTAATAGAGTCCGCCGCCATCCGCACACGTGCGACGGCGGCTTTCATCCGGTCCTTCTTGACATCGCCTTCAAAGGACTTTCCGACTGCATCGACGTCTTTCCCATTGGCCGCTAGAATGGCGTCGCCATCAACCTCCAGCCGATTCGCCATCGCCCGCAATACCTTGTCCTTGGCCGGCCCTGAGAGCAAGGCCAGTTTCCGTGCAACGCTCCGCGAATCTTTCAACAGCTTATCGAGATATAATTTCACCGGAACGTCTGGCATCCCTCACCCTCGTTTGCGTGAAACGTGAAGCGTATCTCGTCAAGAAACGCATACCTGCGAAGCGACGAACAAGATACGAACGACGCAGGGCCGGACTATAACACGCGATTTTTTCGGCAGTAAAGGCAGCGTGGTTTGGAGGATGTCCCGTTCCAGCGATGCCGCAGCCTCCGAGATACAGACGACGCTTCACGAGATACGCCGTCCAGTCGCAGCGGCGTATCGGCGGTTGTAGTAGAAACTCATGAATACTGCGGGCTAGAATGCCCGCCCGTGACACCGGACGACGCGCGCGCAGTACCCTGGGGGCTTTACCACGTCACTGCCCGGGGGGAGGCCCGGCAAACCAACTTCCGCAGTGACGTCAGACAATCCCAAGGAATACCGCAAGCGAGCGGTCGACGCGCACCAGAAGATCGTGGTCCAGGGAGCCGATGCGGGGGCCGAGTGTGTCATGCGGGACCGTGACGATCTTGTCGATCATGATCTGCGACACTTGCTGGAGACCGTTGGATGCAGACGGCTCTACGGTGAGGCGGAAGAGCGGGGCGTCGAGGATCTCCGTGGTCAACAGACAAATCGTCACACTACCAATGGCAGAAAAGAGGTCGGATTGCAGGATGAGCGCAGGACGGGGCTTGCCGCTGTAATGGCCTTTGGCAGCGACCGTTACGATATCGCCCCGTTTTATGCGGGGTCCCACGCGGCGATCTCTGCGATGAAATTCAGAGCCAGCTTTTCCTGAGCAGAGCGGGCGGCGAGGCGCGCCTGTCGGCGGCATTCACCGGCGAACCCCGCGGCGCGTGTGTCTGGAACCCAGATCTGCACCGGCCGCAACCCCTTGCGGCGTAAGCGCCGGCGGTAACGGCTTTGCTTCTCCTGCGGGGTCAGGTTCGTATTAGTAGGCATGGAGGCCCTTCTGGTCTGTTCTTAGGACGAGCTTACCATATTTCCTGGTAACATGTGACTTATTTTAACTGGCGAGGCGCACGCGGCCATCTAAAAAAGTGCCTCAATTCACGACATCCGTTCCTTCCGGCAGGCCAGCACATGAGCCAACCAAGCCCAGACCAGCATCAGCGGCACCAGTGCCCAGGCGATATGAGCGGTCGTCGCCCCCAGCGCTTTCACACCGGTGATCAGCCACGCGGTCGATGCATCGCCACCGCGTGAGATGGCTGTATCGATGAAGTTTTTGGCCTTGTACTTTTCTTCACGCGTGAGGACGGTAAACAGCACTTCGCGCGATGGTTTGGACAAGGCATACTCACCCACCCTGCGCAGAACCGAAAACACGACATAGACCGCGAGCGTCGGCCAGAGAGCGATACCCAGGAACCCCACCACACTGATCGCCGGGAGAAATACTAGGCCTGCCACCAGAC
The DNA here is from genome assembly GCA_036277675.1 of Nitrospira sp. Classification (GTDB taxonomy): domain Bacteria; phylum Nitrospirota; class Nitrospiria; order Nitrospirales; family Nitrospiraceae; genus Nitrospira_D. Next base: position 1,764 of record DASUMN010000032.1, read on the forward strand.
CAAGCCGGCGAATAATCCGATTCGTGATGAAGAGCTGCGTCACCCACGTCAACGAACTCGTCACGAAATCGAGACTGGAAAACAGCCGCGTGCGCGCCTCCGGTTGATCGAGATATTCCGAGACCAGGCGCGTCTGCTCAAGATAGAGGAAGGTGGCCGTCATGGTGAGCAACGCCAGGTACCCACAGATCCCCAGCAAATAGGGCGACGCGAAGGTCAGCCGCACACCCGCCAGAAAACTTCCCTGAAGAGGATCGCCTGGATGCGGTTGATGGTGCGCAGACCGTTCCCCGCCCCATCGTTCAAGCCGGGTGATGCACCCCAGGCACAGCACGAGGAAGACCGTCGAGGCCAGCATCAGCACCGGTATCGGGAAGACGAAGGTCAACCCGGTGGTGAGGAGCGGACCGAGCAACGCGCCGCTGCTCCCCCCTGCGGCGATGATCCCGAATAGCCTCGCGCCCTGTTCCGGCGAAAACAGATCGTCCATGAAACTCCAAAACACGGAGACCACGAACAGATTGAACACCGAAAGCCACACAAAAAAACCACGGGCGACCCACTCCGGATACGCATGACTGGTCATCAAGGCATAGAACGCCAGCAGATTAGTGATGAAGAAGGCATAGACCGTCAGCAACAGCCGATAGCGCGAACAGCGCGCGGACAGCCATCCGAAGAACGGCGTCGCGGCCAACATGGTCAGAAAGGTCCCCGTCATCATCCACGGGAGATTCTGAATACCACCTTCAATGGCCATTTCGTCCCGCACCGGGCGGAGGATGGAGTAGCCGCAGAGGAGACAGAAAAAATAGGCGAAGGCCCAGGCCAAGGGGACGACTTCTTCTCGCTTGGCTCCCAGGAAGGCGACGCACCGAGCCAGCAACGGATAATCTGGTTCAGTCATGCGGGGCAGTGTATCAGGTGCGCGTTCGCCCGCAACTCAAATAATTGGCGAGAGGGTTCTATAGTCATGCCGCTGAGACTATCGACGAAGAAAACTCTTGGCGTTAAGCCGGGATTGGTCGCTTAGTTTAAGACAAAGTCTTGCCCGCTTATACTGGAGCCGATGACATCAAAGGTTCGAGCAACTGGTGTGAATCTGCAAGTCGTACAAGACGGATCAGGAGTGAATGTGTATGTGCCGTTCGGGACCACGAAGGTATAGAGACCGGTGTTATCTGTGGACGTATGCCATGCTACTCCTCCACCAGAAACCTCGATGATGCGATTTTCCAAGGGGATTCCTATGGCATTCTGAATCCTGCCGGTCACGGAAAACGCCGTCGTTTGGAAATCAAGACCGAGGACATTTCCACCCGACACAGTAAAGCCACGAGATGGCGGCATGAAGGAATAATTGAACGTGTTGGTTATGATCGGCGCAATCGCGTAGTTCCCATTGGGAAGGCAGG
>DASUMN010000033.1:0-5216 GCA_036277675.1 Nitrospira sp.
CGCGCAAAATTGGCCCACGAAATAGGCCACGCAGCTTGCCACCGAACCGACGAACAGTTCGACCGGACTCATTCCGGCATCCTGCCCCCCGTCTTCCGCCGGTTGGTCGGTGACGACGCGATGTTTGCCGCTCGTGATGTCGTAGCGAGTCCCGCCGTGGTAGGACGCCGTCAGTTTCATTGCGCTCCTCCGGAGCTTGGAAGTTTCACCGCCAACCAGAAGCAGAGTCCGCCCAGAGGAACGGCCAGAAGGGCGCCCTGTATCCCGAGCCACTCATGAATCGTCACAGGCCCGTACTGGCCCAAGGAAAACAAAGCCGTTTCCAAATCCGGGAACAGGAAAGCAAACACCAGGGCGCCGAACATTCCGCCCAGGACCGTCACCCAGGCATCCGGTTTTCCTTCCGCCGCTGCCGCGAGCGCTGTACCCGGGCAGTAGCCCGAAACGGCGAATCCCACACCGAAGATGAGCCCTGCTACGATAATTCCCGGCAGATACAGATCTTTCACCTTCATGTTGGCCCAGCCTGACAGGTCCAACAGATGGACCCCGATCAATCCGACTCCGATGGCAGTCATGATCAGTTTGATGATCGTCAAATCTGTGAGCCGCAAGGCCCGGGTGATTTTGGTATGGCTCGATGCGCCGGATAATTGGAGGGCGGCGCCGAATGCCGCCCCCAACACCAACCCAAGCAACAACATCATCGGGTTCCTCCGTCGCCATACATCCACCGTGCCGTCACGATGGCGCTCGCAAAGAGAGCGAGTGAAAACACGAGCGAACTGACGGCCAACTGCGACACACCGCTGATCATGTGGCCCGAGGTACAACCTCCGCCGAAGCGGGCGCCAAAGAGGAGGAGAAATCCGCCGACGAAGGACCAGACCAAGCGATTGCCAGGGTTTGAGCCAAAGCGTTGTTTCCATTCGGTCGGCACCACCCTCGTGGTGAAGCGCGACGTAGCCATCGCCGCCATGAATGCTCCGAGCGGAATCCCCAACACAAAAAAGAACTCGTACGTGGCCAGCGTCCAACCCTGCGCGGTCTTTTCCAGATAGGGGCTGTTCGATGCCACGTCGGGGAGCACGTGATGGAGGAGCACGCCGCCCAGCACGACATACTGCGTTGAAACCCCGATGGGTTGGATCAACGCAACCGCCAGAACGAGCACAACCCCGATCGCCACACCGCCGGCCCACCACACCAGCACCGGACTCATATCCGTGTGGCGCGTTTCATGAGGAGAGAGGGTTTCGTGCTTCATCTCGGCATCACGGTTTGATATAAGACCAGCCCTGTTCCTGCAATTCCATCAGCCGGACCATAGCCGGCACCGTACGATCCACCTGGTCGACCAGATCCGTCCGCGTGAGACCTTGCGCCTTCATCGTGTTGGAGCAAGCGGTAAATTCCACATCATATGCCGTCTTCAGCTGCGCCAGCTCCGTCGCCCACACCGAATCTTTTTTCGTCAACAGCGCCAACCCGGCACCATGCACAACCAACTCGGCCCGCACATGCTCCCGCCCCACCTCTTGATAGAGGTGACGGATATTGTTCAAGACTCCTCGTTGGACCTTCTCATCGCCTGAATTGAGGTGCATAACCACTCGATGCGGTTCTTGCGACAGCATGGCGGCGGTTCCACCGCACCCTAAGGTCGAGACACAAAGCGCGCCGACCAAAAGCGTAAGGAGTACTCCGTTCGTCTTGATGACGTCACCTCTCAGCGATTACCTTTAATACGGCACATCCGCCGGCTTGCCGCCCTGTGGCCAATCATGGACCTTACCTGGAAAGTCGGGGCGCGGCTGAGCGTTGACATATGCCGCGACATCGAAGGCTTCCTCGTCCGTCACGGTCCATCCCCACCCTCGGGGCATATTCGCCTTGATGAATGACGCCGCGATTCCGACCCGGGCCATGCCCGCGCCGATCGTATAAGAACGGGCCCCCCAGACCGGCGGCGCCGCCATCGTTCCTTGCCCGTCTGTCCCATGGCAAAAGCTGCATTTCGTCGCAAAGACATCCTTGCCCTTGGCGGAATCCGGCGGACGAATCGGCGTGAGACGGGGAATTCCCCGCCACGGCACGGTGCTGCCGGCCGGCACATCCTTCGACAGCCAGTCGATGTAGGCGACGATGGCGGCCAACTTCGCGCTGTCCGGCGGGAGCGCCTTGCCGTTCATACTCCGCTCGAAACATTCGTTGATCCGATCCGTCAGGCTCATCTTCCGGCCCGCGCGGGCGCGGTATTCCGGATAGAGGACGCTGATGCCGACAAATGACGCGGTGTTGGGATTGAGCCCCGCATCGAGGTGGCAATTCGTGCAGTTGAGCGCATTCCCGATATACGATTTGCCGTACTCTTGAGTATTGACCACCATCAGGTAGCCCATACGAATCGCTTCGCCCCGCAAGTCACCCGGAATGGTGTCCGGAGAAGGCGGCAAAAACAACGGATCGATCCCCGACAGCCGTTCCGCCTCGGTCGCCGGACCCGGTTGTCCGGCGACACGCGGAGGCGGCACACATCCGGCAGCGAGGGTGAATAAACTGAGCGTCACGATGCCGGCAATTGCAGATCTGCGCATGGTGCAATCCTCATCTTTCGGCAAATGGATTCGACATTACGGCTTCTCCTCAAACCCGACACCGAGCGTGCGCACGTAGGCCAGAACATCCCAAATCTCATCGTCGGAGAGCGCGTGTTTCCAGGCTCCCATGGCGGTGTTCGGCTTGCCTTCGTGAATGCGTTTGAACAGCGTGCCGTCGAGACGGTTCTGCACGGCGGAAGAACTGAGATCAGCTGGCGGCGGCACGAGCTTGATCCCCTGCGTCCCCCTGCCATCGATTCCATGACATCGGATGCAGATATTCACATAGAGTTCGCGGCCGCTGACCGGATCGCCCTCTTTTGCGGCAGCGGGAAGGTCCTTCACGCCAACCCCTCCGGCAAATCCGGCGGACAGTATTCCGATGACGAGGCCGAGGCTGATGTTTGTAAGACGCATGTGTGACCTCCCGCTTCATCTGAATATTGCGAGCAATGTGCCACTCCCTTGAAATGCCGTAGATGATCGACGTGAGAAACTCGTCAATCTGCCGCGGGTTTAGACGTTATGAATATGAAATTATGATAAGGAGAAGAGAACGCTGGCGAGAAATACCACAGGGACCAATTTGCCGCTGGCGCAGGATGCTACAGCATGGGAGGACGACCGTTACCCGTCATTCGTCAAACGACAAGCGATCACAAGATTTTGGGAACCGGCAACCCTTCAACCCAATTAACGGCTGACGAGTGACACTTAACGTTCATGCTCACCGGATGACCGGATCTAACTAGCCTGTCCGTGTGAAATTGATCGGGGAAAAAACAGCCAGGGTTCGCTTTCCACCCAAACTGGTGACAGCTTGACAAAGGCAGACAAGAGCCAGATATTGCGGATACCTCTGGCAGGGAAGCGTTGGAGATGGAACGGGATACACCGAGAGATAACCGTGGGGCCCTTAGCAGTACACTTAATAGTTAGACGTGTTGGCTCTTGAAGAATTGCCTTTCATGATCAAGGACTCAAGCTATTGGCGAGCTGACCTACTGCGGCGAGCCTGTCAGCTCGATTTACGGCAAAAGCAGATTCGGTGGACTCATGTGTCGTTCACTCGCACCGAACAATCTGTGATGCCTAACTCCCGCATGAACTAATCGACGAACCCGCTTCAGGCTCAGTGAATATGACGTGAGTGCGGTTCTCGCCCTGATTTCCTCTCGTCCTGCTCAAGACACACGTCCGTGAGCAAAACGTTTCCAAATTCTTGCACCTCTCCTGCTGAGTCCGTGCATTCCATGGAGAATGACGATCCGCGCCCAAGCCGAGGGCTCCGACTTATGGAAAGAGCCGTGAGACCGAGCCGTCTCGGGCGAGCTTGGCAATGAACGGTTTTGTATGGTTCTTCAGAAACCGGGTGATGCGAGGAAGCGCCTTAACGAAGATCTGCGCCATTTCGTCGCCTTGGAGATCGCCCGCCGTCAGGATGAACGCCGCGACACCAGCTTTCATGAGTGCCAGCCGTTCAACATGTCGATACCGAATGCGATGGTCTTTGGTGAGGACAATCCAGCCGCGTCGTCCGGCCTCCAAGAGCCAGTCTTCATCCTTGGCATCGGGGGGAAAATGATCGTCGTGGATGTGGAGTGTGGCACCAGCCTCACGGAGCGCGGTAGCCACGCGCTTCTTTCCCAGAGACCGATCGAGGAAGAAGACCGGCTCGTCAGGCCGCTTCGACGGAGAGTTCGCACCTGATGGCTTCTTCGATTTCGAGCCGCCGCCGTCCATAGTCCTCTGCTAAGTCGTCCATCGACTCGCCGGCCTTATAGCGTTCTGCGATCACCGCCGTGGGAATGCCGGTGCCTGCCAGCACGGGCCGGCCAAAGGAGACGAGTGGGTCAATGACGACGGCCCTGGGTTCCTCTTGGAGATCCCGTTTCCGCGTGAAGGGGTAAAGCCTGACGGGGATGCCTTTGAGATCCCGTTCAATGCGATGGAGATGTGCCTGGAGGACTTCTTGGATAGCCAATTGTCCTTCCTGTGAGATGTTGATCAATTGGCTGAATTTCTTGATGAAGAGATTCAGTCCATCGGTGACAAATTCCTGATCGGCCAAGGGATGTCTCGACGGAAATTGCTTCGAGAGGTAGTTCATCGCGGTTCTGACTTTTTCCAGCGGAATGTCATGCTTGCGGCGAATGGCGTCCAGGACGTGGATCTCCACCAAGTTCATGAACGAGAGCAGCTTTGCCGCCGGGTCAGGAACTTGAATGATCGGTTTGGAGAAACGCACCCCGCTGATGCTGCGGTAATGTCGGCCTGAGACCCAGTCCCGGATGGTCGTGCGTGGAATACGCAAATAGTGCGCGGCTTCCATGACGCCATAGGATGGCACTTCTCGGGCATCACAGTGTTTGTTGAACGCCGCCGCCTTTGGTTTCATAAGTCTGAGGGCACTCTAGTCCGGTCTTCTTTACCGGTCAAGTGGTGTGCGATTGACTGACTCGTCATGGGGGCTATCGGATCACCGGCTCCAAGGTCACTGCGGCTTTCATTGAATTGGAGATCAGGCAATTGGCTTCGGCTTTTTCGATCAGCTCCTTCGCCTTGGCGGCATCGGCCTCCGACTCCAGCGTAATCGCCGGCTTGATTGTGATCGCG
>DASUMN010000034.1:0-3750 GCA_036277675.1 Nitrospira sp.
GGCGGCGGGCCGGATTCTCACGGAAAACTGGACTGCGTACACTGGAGAGCACGTGGTGTATAAGCCGGCCAAGATGACCGTGGAACAACTGTATTGGGGACATAAGTGGGCCAAGGGACAATTCTATTCGTTCAAGTCCATCGGACAGCGGGCCATCCAGCGAGCCTCTCAGAATGGATTCGGGGAGTTGCTCAATATTACCGGGTGTGGACTGGGGTATCGCTCCATGTTTCACTTGGCGGCCGATTCTGCGCCGGTGAATGTCTATCGGGACATGGGCCATCTGCCGCCCCAAGAGGAGCCGGTCGCCTATCGGTTTCCCTATCCTCAGAAAAAGCGGTTCAGTTTCATTACGGACCGCGTCGACCAGCTGCGCACGAAGGTACAACCGAGGCCCCGTATCGATCGATGACGCCTGTCTTTTGGGTAGGGCTCCGGACGATCCTCTTGCTGACATGGCTCAGCGGAGGATCCTCCGCTGCCGAATGGGTGCCGATCGACGGAACGTATCAATCGCCGGGTCTGCGGACGGTCTATATCGACTCGGCTTCGGTCCGGAGAGAGCAGTCGCTGGTGACGCTGTCCGTCCTGATCGACTGGAAGTGGATGCAAGGCGGGCGCTCTCCCACCCGATTTTCCTCCACGATGTTCACGAAACAAATCGATTGTTCGGGGAAGCGGGTGCGCTCGTTGGCCGCGACCGACTTCTATGGCCCGATGGGGACCGGTGTCGCGACTCCAGGAATCGGATATACCTCCGAGAGTGTGTGGACGGAGATTGAGCCGGATAGCCTGAGTCAAGGTGTGGGGGAAATGGTCTGCGGGAAACAGTAGCCTGTCTCCAACAGCTGAAATGCATGGCTAGTTATGACTAGCTATGAATTGACAGTGAAATCGATGTGTGACGAACAGCCTGATACGCAACCAATAAGCTGAGGCGCCCTGCAAGATCGGTGGAGATTGCGACACCACGCACCTTGGTGGCCAATCATAATCAATGGACGGACTGTGCGATCTCATATAGATGCCCTATCGGTTAGTCGTTTGCGGTTCTTTAGGGCTTTCGGTACTATTATGTGCCTTGCACTGAAAGCTCTATCTCACCTATGTCTGAAGGAGGTCAAGCAATGCAAACCCCCTTTGCGTATTTCTTAGCGGTACTGGCTCTGGTCGGGCTGCCCGCGACCGGGTGCACCATTAAAGGGACGATCAACCAGATTACAGACACGACATCCAACGTGACGGGTACCACATCGGGAGCCGCCTGGTGGAATGAAGATGGCCAGATCAAGCCGGACGTGAAGGCCGCCGCATTCGCAGCCGCCAACGGCAGAAATCTTGAGCGGGACATTGCTGCAGGAGGGGGTGAATATCTGACGTCAATGAGCCTGCTGCTGAGGGTTCCTGAGGATCAGCGACCCGCGTTCTTCTCAACAGCTCAAGCGCGGTATGCCCAGGCGCCGGGGGAACGGGCCAAGGATCCTGAACGGTGGCATCTGTTCCTCCAAAACGCCGCGGTCGCCCCGCGGTAATATCACCAAGCGTGGGCGTAAGCCTTCGGCTGGCATTGCGGCACAACGATGCGCCTGTGCTCAAGGATTCATGTGTCTGACCATCCGTGAATCGGCCACCGTTGCACGGTCGAGTAACCCTATCTCGGCGTTGCGACCGACGACCACGCGCGCAATGACACCGTCCTTGATTACCAGGAAGTTCGTCCTCAGCGCCGGAACACGAGGGCCTGGAAGAATGATTCCTGCAAGATTGAGTGGGTCGCAGGCGGAGACCTTGACCTCCTGAGCGATTCCTCCCCCACCCTTGCGCAGAGTCCTCAACGATTCGACCGCTTCCGGCAAGGCAAACTGCTCTCCGACAAAGCCGGAGATGAACCGACCGCCTCGCACTTCTCCTGTCATTTCCATGCGCCGATATTGAACCAGCAGATCTCTCCAGGACTGCACCAGCGACTCCCGCGCCAATAGGTCTCGGAATACCACGCCGTAACGATGCAACAATTGCCGAGCGATGCGTTCGCCTATGCTGACAGTGGACGGCTGACAGCTGGCAGTTGGGTGAAGCAACGACCACCGTCCGGAGGCGTGACGCGGACGATGCGACCGGTCTCGCCCTTCGGCCCGCCGTCGGTGCGGATCGATCAACGCACGGAGGTTGTCAAAACCATCCGCGGTGACAACGCCGGCAGCGATCAATTCCCACAGCCCTCCCTCGACTTCGCTGGCCAGTAATCCGGTTGCGCGCGCCAAGTCGGTGAAGAAACAGGCGCCGCGCTCGACAAGAGTGCGGCGCACACTTTGTGCCATGACACTCAGACGGCTGAACGGATCGGCCCTTGTGCTTTCTACCGTCTGTCGGAAGATTTCCAAGAGCCATTCACCATGTTCCCGTGGGAAGAGGCTGATCGGCGCCACACTGGTCGGCAGAATTCGGTTAGCACGTGCGTCATCGGCAGGCTCAGCAAGACGTGGATGTGGTGAGAGCCGCCCCCAGCTGATGGCCCCGCTCAAACAGAGGCGATCCAACAGACTGGGGTCATACTTGGCCAATCTCAGGCGCAAGAGCTGGGGTTCCCATGCGGAGGCGGCGGTTTCAAACCCCGCCAATTGCCTAATCACTTCCAAGAGCCCAGCCTCCCCGTGCAGCCGAGATCCCGGTGCGGCGTGTTGCCAGTGCAGCAGAAACCGTATGAACTCGGCAGCTGTGACCGGCTCCACTTCCTTGCGCAGAGCCCCAATCGTCAACCGATGGATGCGGGCAAGCAAGCGCCGATGGCACCACTCCGGCGCCAGTGCTGAGTGCGAACGAAATTGACCACGGAGGATCTGGCCGGAGGCTTCGAGGCGCAGCATCGCCTGATCAATATGCCCTGCGGAGAGATGCAGCCGATCGGCCAACTCGCCTGTCGTCGTCGGTCCGATGCTTTCCATCCAACCGAGGACCATCGCGTCGAGCAACGGTTCGTCTCCATTTGTGAAGACCCGTTCAATGTTCTCCCGGTTTTCCGTTGCCACCCATCCGCTTCTCTTGTGAGGAGTGAGAGGTGAGGCGTTGGGAGTCAGGAGTATCACCCGGCCGGACTCGACGAGAGCCGGGATATATGCCAGCCACGGTTGCGCCGAAGACTCAGGCAGCCAGAGAAGGGTCAGCAGCGCATCGTGCAGTTCGTCCGGGTCACGGACAACGGGCCAGGATTCGCGTGTCACCTCCTCGATCGCCAACGGATCAAGCGCTCCGACGTGCTCGGCCATAGTGGGGGGAAGGGTTCGGCGCATCTCCACGGCACGTGCGCGACGCTCTTCCAGTGGGGCGTCATCAAGAAAGGCATAGGGATTGGCATTCAGGATCTCATGCGAAAAAGGTGAGGGGGTGGGCGTGTCCACCGCGACACAGCGGATCGAGCCTTGCTCGATCCGTGTCAGGATATGCGCGAGTCCTTCGAGATCCATCGCCTCCGTCAGGCAATCTCTGACTGTTTCGTTCACCAGCGGATGATCGGGAATCTGTCGCGTGCGCTCACCGATCATATTGTCCTGACAGGCCAGCGCATCGGGGAAGACCGCTGCCAGTAAGTCTTCGGCTTTCATCCGTTGGATCTGAGGCGGAACCTTCTTCCCGTTGACGAACCGGAGCAAGACAAGCGCGCGGCTGACATTCCAGCGCCAGCGGGTCATGAACATCGGCGCTTGCAGCACGGCTTGAATCAATACCTCGCGAACCGACTGCGAATGGACA
>DASUMN010000035.1:0-9821 GCA_036277675.1 Nitrospira sp.
GAGAGGGCCTTACCGCCACCACCAAATGGTGAGGCCCTCTTATCTCCGGTGCAGCAAGGGCGAACGCTAGAAACGAGGCGTTCGCAGGAACAGGCAGTGACGCGCCCGCCCAACAAGGGACCTGAAACCAAGCGAGAGGACAAGGTCATATCCGCATGCCTCTATCAGACGCATCCGTCAGGAGATGCGAGACATGGCTGAGGCTCTCGTTACGCTGGCTATACTAGGGATCGTCGTGGCAGTGGCTACCGGTGTGGCTTGCCTGGCAATCTATTTCAATCGGGAATGAAAAAGACCTTTGGCCGACAAGCCAAAGGCCTTTCTCAATGACCGCTGAACAATCCGTTATCCCCCCAGCGTATCGAGGGTTTCCTTGAGGCTCTTGCGGATGCAGGTGAAGATGGGGGTGTCCCGCAGCGTATACCGCGAGCCTTCCGTTTCCCGCAACGCCATCACCAAGTCCAAAAAGTCCTCCGGCTTGTCGCTCTCGAACGCCACCACCCACTCCTGATCGTCTAACCCAAACGAATACGTGGTGTTCAGCTTCACCGAGGGAAACCGATGCCCCACTTCAATATGCTCGTCCATCATGCCTTGCCGCGCCGCTTTGGTCAGCAAGAACCACTCGCGGGTCTTCAAGAACGGATAGACGAAGATGTACTTGCCCTTCCCCGGCACCACCGCCAGCCGCTTGCCCTCCTGTCCTTCATGGCTGTGGTTGTCGATGTAAATCGACCGCTTGGTCATGGCCAAATACGAATAGGGCGTGGTGAGATACTTCCCGAGTCCGGAGGCCAGCATCTTGGCGGTCATGTCCTGAAACAAGTCCAAGTCGTAGCTGATGCGCCAGAGCATGAAGTCGCAGTCGCCCCGGATGCCGACGGCCGAATAGGGCACGACCAGCACCTTGCCGGTATAGTCTTCGACGGCGCGGAGAAATTCTTGTTTACCTTTGGTGCGTTCGTCCTCGGGCAAGCGCCGCCAGGCCGGATCGACTTTGTAGAACGCGAAGTTGACAAATTGCCGGCGCGGGGGCGCCGCGGCGGGCGTTGCGGGTGCAGGCGTGGGTGCTGGAGCGGACATGGGTTCCTCCGGGTAACGGCGGGGCTCCTCGGCCAGCCACGCCTGTGGTCTGTTTCTGTAACACTTCACGTTTTGCTCTGTCAACGGGGTGTGAGGAGTGCGATCTATCATTGACAGGCCTCGCGCGCTCTGTTACTGGCAGCCTGGTATGAGTCTATTCTGGAGCATCATCCCGGTGACGATGACAGTCACTGTTCTGCTGGGGCTGGTTGGTCCTTCAGCGGCCATCGAACTAGAGCCAACGAATGTGGACATCCGCGATGCGATCGCCAAGGGAAAGGAGGCAGCACAAGAACAACGCCGGCCCGATGTGTTTCGTATCACTTTTGGGTCGGTTGATGCGGTCCATCCCGGAGGGTTTCTCTTGACCAAACTTGGCAGCCTCTCGGTGATGGCGGCGCACATGGCATTACGGGGGGCAGAACCGAGTCAATCTGATATCGCCCAAGTGATTGAAGCGCCGACCATGCTTGTGAGCACGGTCATATTCGGGGATACTCCGTCATTCGCCGTGGACAGTTATATGGTGCTTGAACAAGGGGCAACGACCATCAAACCTGTTACTGTGCGGGTCGATGGGATCGCCGATCGGAGTGCAGCCTGGCCGAATGCTCCGCGGTTCAAGGCAAAAATGGTGGGCTCGTTCAACTATGCCGATTTCGATCCAAGGGCCAGCACCGCCATTATTGTCTTTCCGGCAGGCGGCGGCGAGATCCGGTTTTCTCTCAACTTTGCGGACATCAAATAGGAAATCTGCGGCAATATGCCTCGTGTATCAGAAAGATCGTTCATCGCAGAAACGATTGCGATTGGTTCTGAGCTACTAGTTGGGGGGCGGTCCGACAGTAATTCCCTGTTTATCGCCGACCAGCTCGGGAGGAGCGGGATTGAAGTCCGGTACAAGTCGATTGTCGGCGATTACCGGCCAGACATTGTGACCGCGATTCAAGTGGCGGCACGGCGAGCCGGGGTCATCGTGATGACGGGTGGCTTAGGGCCGACGATCGATGACTGCACCAGAGAAGCAGTCGCTGAGGTCACTGGACGCAGGCTTGCTCGCCGGAAAGCCGCGTTCGAAGGCATGTCGGCCCGATTGGCACAATGGGGGCGGACCCCCAATAAGGGGCAGCGACGGCAAGCCCTGATTCCTTCCGGCGCCGTGGTGCTGCCGAATCCCGTGGGATCAGCGCCGGGGTTTGCCTTGTCGTGGAAACGAGCCATGGTGATTGCGTTGCCCGGTGTACCTCGTGAGATGGAAGCGATGATGGAGCAAGTGGTCATTCCATTCCTCACCGATCGACTCGTGCAATCGGCAACATACCCGTCGCCGCCCATCCGACGGTCGGTCTTTCATACCTGGGGTTTGTCGGAAGCCGATATTGATACGCGACTGCACGGGCTCATCACAACAGGCGCACCGGTCGCTCTCGGCCTGTTGGCCTCACCGATGGGTGTCCTCGTGTCACTCACCACTAAACCCCACCATTCCAGCAGCCGCATGGTGTTTGAATCTCTTGAACAGGAGGTTCTGGCACGACTGGGGGAATGGATCTTTGCCGAGGGACAGGACACGATGGAAGCGGTGGTCGGGCGATTGCTGTCGAAACAGACACGCACCGTCGCATTCGCGGAATCCTGCACAGGTGGATTAATCGGCCATCGACTCACCCAAGTGCCGGGGTCCTCGGCCTATGTTGATCGGGGGACGATCTGCTACAGCAATCGAGCGAAGATAGACATGCTGGGTGTGCCCGGCGAGTTGATTGCTGCACACGGGGCAGTGAGCCGAGAGGTTGCCGCAGCGATGGCGAGGGGAATTCGTGAACGAGCCGGTGTGTCGGTTGGCCTGAGCGTCACCGGCATCGCCGGCCCAGGGGGAGCCACCGAGATGAAGCCGGTCGGCTTGGTCTATGTGGGGCTTGACGGCGGAGCAGACGAGCCCATTACAAAGGAGTTCCGTTTCCACGGCGACCGTTCGATGATTAAACAACGGTCGTCGCAGGCGGCGTTGGATCTCTTGCGCCGGTGGCTGATCGACAGGGGGAATGAATGATACGGACGTTTCTTGCGGTGGAACTGAGTGAGGCACTTCGTGAGCAGATTTCACTGGTTCAACAAGACTTGCATGCACGGCTTGACGGCGAGTCTTCGAAAGCGGTCCGGATCGCGTGGGTACAGCCGTCGTCCATTCATCTCACCATGCGGTTTCTCGGCGATACGGACGAACAGCTGGTTGATCCGATACGCGAAGCCATGGCGACCGTCAGGCGGTCCCATCCGACCATCCAGATTCCCCTCGAGCGGCTCCAGGCTTTCCCCAATCTTCGGCAGCCGCGGGTACTATGGGTCGGCCCATCTGAATCATGGTTCAAAAGTGACGCAGCCAAGCAATTGGCATCGTTGCATCGGGCGATCGAATCCTGTTGCCGGTCTCTCGGTTTTGTGACGGAGGACAAACCCTTTACGCCCCATCTGACCGTGGCCCGGATCAAGGCCGGCGATCGAGAGGTGGGGCAGCGACTCGCCCAGAGCGGCGCCTGTGATCGCGCATTGTCTGTTGGATTCATCACCGTCGGGCCGCTGGTCTTGATGAAAAGCAAACTACGTCCAACCGGACCGGTGTATACGAAGATGTGGGAAGTGGAGTAGCGCGTAGAGGTTTGTGCCGGTGATGACGGGAAGCAGTTATGCCAACCTGTCTCGAATGATCCCGTGAATGATCTGACTCAACAACTCAAGGAAAGGTTCGGGTTTTCGGCCTTCCGACCTGGCCAGGAGGACGTCATACGCGCCGTGTTGGCTGGGCACGATGTGATGGCGGTGATGCCGACCGGTCAGGGCAAGTCGCTCTGCTACCAGCTGCCGGCGACACTCTTGCCGGGATTGACGCTGGTCATCTCGCCGCTCATTGCCTTGATGCAAGATCAGGTGACGGCCATGAAGCAGCGCAAGATCGCGGTCGCGGCGTTTCACTCCGGACTCAGTGGGCTGGAAAAGAGTCTCGTGATTGAAGATCTCCGACAGCGGCGTATTCAGCTGCTCTATCTCGCGCCGGAGCGGATGCAGCATGAAGAATTTCTCCGCCTGTTGCGGACCCTCTGGGTGTCGCTGCTGGTGGTGGATGAAGCGCACTGTATTTCCCAGTGGGGCCATGACTTTAGGCCCGACTATCTCAAAATCGGTCGGTTGCGCCAGGAGCTTACAAACCCTCCCTGCTTGGCCTTGACGGCAACGGCCACGACTCGTGTGCAGACGGATGTGTGCCGACGGCTATCGCTGCACGATCCGTTTCGGCTCGTTGCTGGTTTTCGGCGAAAGAATTTGTCGTTCTCTGTCCATCGCTGTCAGACCCTCCGAGACAAACTTGACCGTGTCGACCGGCTTATTCGCGAGATCGAGGCTGGTACCATCCTCATCTATGGTGCAACTCGCCGGACCGTCGAAGAGGTGGCTGAGTGGCTGGGGAAATCCTATCCGTCGGTCGGGTACTACCATGCGGGGTTGTCCGATAATGCACGGCGCCTGGTGCATCAGGATTTTCGTCGAGGGGTAGTAAAAATTCTGGTGGCGACGAATGCCTTTGGGATGGGGATTGATAAGCCGGATGTCCGACTGGTCGTCCATTTCGATATTCCAGGAAGCCTCGAGGCTTATTACCAGGAGGCCGGCCGGGCAGGACGAGACGGCCAACCAGCGGCCTGTGTGTTGCTGTTTCATGAACGGGATGTGGCCACGCAGGAATATTTCATTGCGCAGGCCTCCAAGGATGCTGATGGGGCCGAACGGGCTGGGCGCATGGCGACGCTCTTGCGAGAATTGCTGGGGTATGTGTCAACTTCGACCTGTCGGCAGCTCGCGATTTTGGAGTATTTTAGTGATCAGGCTGAGATCGCTTTGGGTCCTTGTGGCCTGTGTGACTGCTGTGTGACGCCGGTGCAGCAGCCAAGCCATACGGTTTCTCAAGGACAGGCGATCGCACCGGCAATTCTGGAGACGGTGGGCTGGTGTGGAGGACGGTTTGGGCTCGGGCGGATCGTCGATATTCTTCGAGGAAGCCGATCGAAGGTACTTGCGGCCTATGGTATCGCAGACTGTCCAACCTACGGCTGTTGTCGAGCAGAGACGAAGCCATCTGTCGCGAGCCACGTGAAAGCCCTCGTCAGCTCCGGATATCTGCGCGTGGAAGGATCGGAATACCCCACGCTTGAGCTGACGTCAACAGGACGTGAGGTGCTGCAAGGGCTTCGTACGGTTGAGCTGAAACAGGGGGAAGACACGTCATCCCGTGGGTCAGTACAAAAACCACGTCGTTCAGATGCTACCTTCACGGGTACTCCGATGCCAGCGCCACTGGATCGGCAGCTTGTGGAACGGTTGCGACAACTGCGCACTGAACTTGCCGAGGAAGAGGGCGTGGCTCCATTCCTCATTTTTCACGATAAGACGTTGAAGGCCATTGCCGGTTCCAAACCGGACACGTGCGCCGCGTTGTTGGAGATCCCAGGTATTGGTGAGATGAAAGCCGAACGGTACGGCCGACGCGTGCTCGCCGTGGTGGGTGGCTATCAATAGCTTGGTGATGCGATCGATTGCCTGCAGGAGATATGTGGCCTGATTGCTCTAGCTCATTATGGTTCCAGAAGCGGAATCAGTGAGGTATGACCCTGTTGTTGAGCAAGATCCACTGGGCGTTCTCCCGACGTCATTCTGGCATTCTTATCGGCGCCATATTTGAGCAGCAGGGCCACCATGTCCTGGTCACCACGATACGCGCCTAGGTGTAACAGGGTGACCGAGCTCACGCGCGCCGGCTGATTGACCTCCGCTCCTTTCTCCAGAAAGAGCGCCACAATATCCTGGCGGCCTTCTTGTGCCGCAAGAAAAAGCGGCGTCCCGCCGTCTTGTCTGAGTTGATCCATCGGCGCCCCGTGATCCAGCAAAACTGCGACGACCTCTCGATGGCCGTTCTTCGCCGCCCAGTGCAACGGGGTCATGCCTCGTTCATCAGCTGCCTGTGGATCGACACCATCGAGCAGCAGTCGTTCTACCCGGATCAGATAGCCATCCATCGAGGCGGTCCGCAGCTTCTCTTCAGGCGTCGAGACACAGCCGCTGCAGAGCAGGACTGCAAGCAGAGAGACACCCAATCTCTTGCCGGTAGGATAGCGTGGGAGGAGTAAGAATCGGATGCTCAGATTCAGTCGCATCAGTCGCGGATAGAGGCGACTGCGATGCCGCCTGGCTGTTTTGAATGACTTGTGTCATCCAGCGAGTCCAGCAGCGGAGCCGATTTGAGAAACCAGGTGCGAATCAGCCAGAGGGTGGCGGCAAGGACCAAGGAGACAAAGATCCAATTGTAGGCGAGCCGGTCGGCTTTCCCTAGAGACGGGCCCAGGAGTGTAAGCAGGAGCTTGTATGACGCAGATACTCCCAACAATGTATTGAAGGGAGCACCCAAGGGGCGGAGGAAAGCAAACGCACTCCTGTTCGGAATGAGTTGGACGACCGCCTTGCGGCTCATCAGCCACACCATAAGTAAGGCGCCTCCATAGCCGATGAATGCCACGAGATTGGAGGCGGTGAGCTGCGTGCCGGCAAGCGCGGTGTTTTTGAACAGCGGGATCGTGGCCGCCGTGCTCCCAAGCATGAGCAGCAGGAGCACGGTGATGCCATATTGAACCAACCATACCCACGGTTTTCCCTCTTGGGGGCGTACGCTCTGTGGCGCCGTGATAGGGCGATGATCCAATGAGGCCCCTTTCCCGATCAGGTGATGGCGAAGAAACGACCACTGAAAGAGCGGTGCCAGATCGCCACGAACCGACACCCACGCGCGCCGTATTTGCTGAGCCCCAGTGTTGAGTGCGTTGAGCGCGCGCGGCCATATGGTTGACCACCCACCGTCTGGGCGCGTCCGCGCCATGAGCCCCATGGCGCACGCAGCCATCGTGTGAAAGATCATATGGCAGGCTTGGGTCGATAGGGTGCTCGCGCGGTCGAGGAGGTGGTCGGTATAGGCAAGCGATGTCCGGCCCGCCGAGATGGTATGCCGGCAGAAAGCGCCTCGCCAATCAGTGAGTCTGACATAGACCCCAAGTGCGCGAGTATGGAGCCCATCAACCCACGCATTGAATGGGGTGTAGGACTTGTGGTGACCCTGCGTCCCAGCGGGCGAACGTGGATCGGTCGAGGCTTGCCTGGGTCGGGCGTAGACGGTCTCCACCATTTTCCCTAAGTGGATCAGCACGATCTCCTTTTCAGTTTCCTCTAGCGTGAGGCAGTTGAGATAGGCATCGACGAAGGCGCGGATGATCACCGGTGCCTCCGGCAGATTCTTGGAATTGTTTTCTTCCAGGGCGTGCAATGAGGCCAGCGGCACTCGTGTCCGTTCGGCAATGATTGCGAGCGAAAGACCTTGCCGCTCTCGGTATTCGCGGAGCAATTCACCCAAGGTATGGTGCATCGGCTCGATGGGCGGGAGCGCCGAATAATCATGGGATTCGAGGGCGCGGAGGTATTTGAGGGGGATGCGGGTCTTGAGCGCGACGACTTCGAGCGACAGGCCTTTCTGCAGCCGCCAGTGTTTGAAACAGGCTCCGAGCGAATGGGTCTCGTCCGTTGTCATAGGCTCCTCACTAGTCGACTCGATCCGAGTATGCCTCAATCATGCCGAGAAGCGCAAAGGACTTTTATTTCCAGAAACGCGACGGCGCGTGGCGGTCATGAATACGCCGGGCTAGGTTTCCCTTTGCAGCTTGGGTATAATCCCCCGGCTTAGATCGGTCACACCTTGTGAGGAGACTCGTATGTCCGAAAAAGACGACAAGAAGCGCGCATTGGATTTAGCCCTGTCCCAGATTGAAAAGCAGTATGGGAAAGGGGCCATCATGAAGCTTGGTGCCGAGGATAAGCAGGCCGATGTGCCGGCGATTTCCACCGGTTCCTTGGGTTTGGATATTGCGCTCGGCGTGGGCGGACTTCCGCGCGGACGGGTCATTGAGATTTTTGGCCCGGAGGCTTCCGGCAAAACAACGATGACGCTCCACTGTATTGCCGAGGTGCAAAAGTCAGGCGGGGTGGCGGCGTTTATCGACGCCGAACATGCCTTGGACCTCACCTATGCGAAAAAACTGGGTGTGCAGGCCGATGATTTGCTGGTGTCTCAGCCGGATACGGGGGAGCAGGCGCTGGAAATCGCCGAAACCCTCGTGCGTAGCGGGGCAATCGACCTGATCGTGGTCGACTCGGTGGCGGCGTTGACGCCGCGTGCTGAGATTGAAGGGGAGATGGGTGATGCCCACATGGGCTTGCAGGCCAGATTGATGTCGCAGGCGCTGCGAAAACTCACCGCGGCGATTGCGAAGTCGCTGACCACGGTGATTTTCATCAACCAGATCCGTATGAAACTTGGCGTCATGTTCGGTAACCCGGAGACGACCACCGGCGGGAACGCGCTGAAGTTCTACTCGTCGGTTCGGCTGGATATCCGCCGGATCGAGTCCATTAAAGAAGGCCAAGACGTGATGGGCAGCCGTGTCCGCGTTAAAGTGGTGAAGAATAAGATGGCGCCGCCGTTCCGGCAGGCCGAGTTCGACATCATGTTCGCCGAAGGTATCTCCAAGACGGGCGAACTGGTCGATCTGGGTGTCGAGAAGCGTGTCATCGAAAAGTCCGGCGCCTGGTACTCCTATAAAAGTGAGCGAATCGGCCAGGGGCGTGAAGCAGCCCGAGAGTTTTTGAAACAGAACGGTGCTGCCGCGCGCGAGGTCGAAGCCAAGCTGCGTGAGTTGGCCGGTGTGCCGGGGCGCGGCGAAAAGAAGATCGAGGGTAAGGCCGAACACAAAGACGAGAAGCCGGCGGCCAAGGGTGATGACAAGCGGGCGCATCGGTAAACAGCCGACGCCATCGGCGCTGGACCGATGGATGCCGATCGCGGTGCGTCATTTGGCCCGGCGGGATCGAACGGTGGCCCATGTTGAGCGATTTCTTGCTCACAAGGGCGCCACAACATCTGAAGTTCGAGCGATCGTCACCCGGTTGTCCCAGCTCCGGTATCTGGATGACCGTGCCTATTCCGATCGCTGGATCGAGACGCGACTCGCCAGGTACCCGGTGGGGCGAGCCCGGCTGGAAGCGGAGCTTCTGGCTCACGGTGTTGCCGAGGCCCTCGCCAGCCAGGCGATCCGTGAGGCGTTGCGCGGTCTGGACGAAGAAACTCTGGCTCGCCGGGCGTTGTCCATGATGAGACGCGCCGGGCGGCGTGTGACACCGGGGCAGGCGATGCGCCTCCTGCGTCAGCGGGGTTTTGAGGATGAGACGGTTGAACGTATAATACGCGGTCTCCTGGATCGCGAGGACTTAGACCGATGACGCACAACGTGCGGGAACTCAGACAGTCGTTCATCCGCTATTTTGAGCGGCAGGGGCATCAGGCTGTCCCCAGCTCGGCCTTGATCCCTCAGGCCGATCCAACCCTGCTCTTTACCAACGCGGGCATGAACCAATTTAAGCGGGTCTTCCTCGGCGAGGAGTCCCGTCCTTACAGGCGGGCTGTGTCCGTGCAGAAATGCCTGCGCGCCGGCGGCAAGCACAACGACCTCGAGAACGTGGGCTATACCAGACGCCACCATACGTTTTTTGAAATGCTCGGAAACTTCTCGTTCGGCGATTACTTCAAGGACGATGCCATCAAGTTCGGATGGGAATTTCTGACGCAGACGGTGGGGTTGGCAAAGGAC
>DASUMN010000036.1:0-3649 GCA_036277675.1 Nitrospira sp.
GAGCAGCCACCCACTCCGTCCATCATCGCCCTCGCTTATCCCTATCCCTTTTAGAGCGCCACTTCGGCGTAGACTCCGATTTCTTCGCGTGCGTCGCGTTCGAACCGCTCTCGAAGGCGTTCGCTGCCGGCTCGGTTCCGATAGACGAGGTCGTCGGTGTCGAGATCATATTCGGGAATGTCGGCGCTTTCCCACCGCTGCTGAAAGTAGTGGGTGTAGAGCGTGTAGAGCCCGTGGTCCTGGCGGTTGCGCCGCAGGACATACTCCGGGAGGGACTGGACATCCAGATCGGCATGGTAATGCTGGAGCCAGAGATAATCGCCGAGGATGACCATTTTGACCAAGGGCGGGTCCGCATAAAGCTTGAGTCTGACGGCTTTGCCCATGGCTTTGAGCCGCTTGAGCAAGGCGATGCTTTGCCGGACTTCTTCCCGGAAATCGGTGAGGCTGTGTTCGGGATGATTCATGGCTTCGATGCGTGCGCTGGCGTCCTGACTGTAGGGATTGACCAGGAGGATGTTCGCGCCGAGGCACTTGTCGAGGACTGAGGACAGGTCGCCGACTTGATCGACGAAGGTGCTGTAGCCGCTCGATCCGATCACCATAATAGTGCGGGCGGTGCCCTGTTCTTCCTTGAGCCGTTTGATGCCCCGCTGTGCAGTCTTCGTACGCCGGGGGAAATAGGAGACGAGCCCGGCCCCGGCGGCGGCAGCGGCGAGGGTCCGGTCACGCAGGCTGCGGTGGACATACCTGAAGCCGGCGATCAGCAGCACGGCGACGAGTATTTCGACGGTGATGAGCGAGAGCTTATCGTGCTCCACGCGGGACCAAAACGCCAGGAACTGCTTCGCGCCCGACGGGAGGAGGAACGCAATGCCCGCGCTCAACGCGACGATGAGGATGTGATAGAGACTTCCCACCGCGGCGGCGAGATGGGAACGAACGGTTGACGCAAATTCATGAAACAAGGATGCACCTCTTGAGAAGTTAAACGAGTAACCACACGACTCTGTCGGGCTGTCATGTGAGCGAAGGCCCGTGGGGCCGTCGGGGGTGTGCTCAGCAGATGCAGAACGATGGCGTGAGGCACAAAAAAAATCGCGTCAGACTCGGTGTGACTCGGAGGACTGCCGCCTCCGAACCGGAAGGTCTTACGCGATCGATCGTCACCCTAGCATGGTTAGCTGGATGACACAAGCGTTTCGGTCGAATGGCGGAGAAGTGAAGAACCACCGGGAACCGTTTCGATCTGAACCGCCTCCCCCCTCACGCCAGATAGGCTGCCACGATACCGGAGAGCACGATCCCGTCGAAGGTGCCGGCGCCGCCGATGCCGGCGATGCCCGTGGCGATCTTTTCGATATCGTGCAGATGCAGCAGGTCCGCGCCGATGAGCGGGCCGAAGACGCAGGGCAGCAACACCAAGAGAACGAGGAAGAACAAGAGAGGCTACATTCCCCTGGCTTTCATCGATCACGGCCCTCGTAAGGACTCGTCCCCTGTTGCATCTTGCCTCACAGAGGTTCACTTCTCTGTAGCCGCCTACCCCAACCGATTGCCTGATCCAAGAGGTGCGTGTTTCGCCTTTCCATACATCAATCATGGAAATCCGTGCACAATCTGTCGATGAGTGCTGTGGCATTGAGATTGCTCACAATTGACGTCTAGGCAGGAACTGTGCTCACCGTCCTCACAGAGGAGGAGTCTCGCCATGAAAGTCACCCTCAGCATCATCAAAGCCGATATCGGCTCGATCGGTGGCCATATCTGCCCCTCGCGGCAACTGTTGGAAACCGTTCGGCGCTCTGTGGCCCAGCATAGCTCGATGTTAATCGACCATTACGTCAGCAGTACCGGTGACGATATCGCGATCTTGATGAGCCACCGGCACGGTGTGGGGTACGAGCCTGTCCATAAGCTGGCGTGGGACGCGTTCCTTGCGGGGACCGAAGTGGCCAAACAGCAGGGGCTGTACGGGGCCGGTCAGGATTTGTTGAAAGACGCTTTTTCCGGCAATGTGCGCGGGATGGGACCGGCCGTGGCGGAAATGGAATTCAATGAGCGGCCGAATGAGCCCTTTCTCTTCTTCGCCGCCGACAAGACCGACCCCGGCGCCTTCAATCTCCCGCTGTACCTGGCCTTCGCCGACCCCATGAACACCCCGGGGTTGATGTTGGCGCCCAACATGGCGCAAGGCTTCCGGTTCGTCATCATGGATGTGAATCATACTGAAGGGGATCGGATCATCGAGCTCAGTGCTCCGAAGGAATTGTACGACATCGCCGCGCTGCTGCGGGACACCGAACGGTACGTCGTCGAATCGGTGTGGTCTGTCTCCAGCGGTGAACAAGCCGTGGTGGCTTCCACTTCACGGTTGCATAACATTGCCGGGAAGTACACCGGGAAAGACGACCCCGTGATGCTGGTCCGGGTGCAGAAGGATTTTCCGGCGACGGGCGAGATCTTAGCGCCCTACGCCATCGGTCCTTATGTGGCGGGTGGTATGCGGGGCTCCCATCAGATGCCGTTGATGCCGGTCCCGCTGCAGTCCGGTATCAGCTACTTCGATGGCCCGCCGGTGATCACCTGCGCCGCGTTCGCCATGCACGAAGGACGGTTCACCGAACCGGTGGATGCGTTTGCGCATCCGTTCTGGAACCGAGTCCGCGATACCGTGTCCGACAAAGCCGTCGACATGCGGCGCCAAGGTTTCTTCGGTGCGGCCATGCTGCCCATGGCGGAACTGGAGTATACCGGCATCATGGAAAACCTGAAGGCACTCGAACCGCGATTCCGCGTGCGGACTCACTTGTGATCAGACACGTTGGGGCGTTCACGTTAGCCCTCAGGTCATACGGTTGAGCTGAACGACCAGTTACCGCAGAATCCCGCTCACGATCAGTTCGACCGCTTGCTCCGGCGTGAGTCCCCGCGCCATCAGCGTCTCCAATTCCTTCTTGTCCACGCTGCCAATGGCGGCTTCGTGGGTGACCTTCGCTTCGGGATGAAACACCCGCACGATGGGGATCGCGCTGGCCTGCGCCCGGCCTTGCACGATTTCCATGCAATCCACATGGCCGCGGGCTCCTTTGGCATGGGCTTCGGTAATCCCGACAATGTCCGCGCAGGCCTCGTCCTCCAGCACCACGCGTGTCTTGATCAGCCCTCGCGACCGTTCTCCGCGAAGCATGACGGCTTCCTTCACCCTGAGCCGGTCGGTCCTGTGCGCGAGGATCTTGGCGGTGAGTTCTGCGATGCCATCTTCTTCCACCTCGACGAGATAATCGATGTCGAGCTCGCCCACGGAACCAGACAGCAACGAGAAGTCGGAAAAGTACCGCGCGCCTTTCCCAATCCTGATCGATGCATAGGGAAGCACCTGCATGCCGCCGTGCGGGCCGTGGTAGTGACCCTCGCTGTACGTCAGGGACGCCCCCGGTCCGATGTTGATTGTGGCCTGCATCCGATGCTGCGCTGCTTGCGCGACAGGGAAGAGGCAATGCGACAACACTCGCGCCTTCGCCCCTTCGCAGATCTGTACGTCGATTGTGATCCGCTGGACCCCGGTCGGATGGGCGATCCCGAAACACATGTGGATAGGCTGGGCGATCTGTACTCCCGCTTCGACAATCAGTTTTCCGACGATGGC
>DASUMN010000037.1:0-5071 GCA_036277675.1 Nitrospira sp.
GTTTGCCGCAGATCCCATAACAGTCTGGCGCGAGTTGCTGCGTACGCTGGACGAGTCCTACCGGCCGTACGCAGAGATGCCGTTCGATCCCTCCTCTAATTGATGTCCCGCACGATCTCCGTTGCAGCCGTTCCCGACGGAGTGCTACGCTCCTCGTATGCCGACGAATGAGAGGCCTGGAGTGCGCTTGCGATCGCTCCTGAGCGTTACCGTGATGATCATGGTGTGGGCGCTGATGTCCGGCTGTTATGTTGGCTACACCCTTCTGAAATCCGAAGCGAAGCTGGATCGGCTGGCGGTCCCCATGACCAAGGCGCAGGTCCTCGATCATATCGGGCATCCGGACCGCGTGCTCAAGGACGATGGGCGGGTCCTGGTCTGGGAATATTCCCTGACCACCAGAAAACAATGGTGGTATGAGCTGGCCTATTGTCCGCTCTCAATGTTGGTCGGCGGCTGCCTGTTCTATCCGATGACGAATGTTCTGTCTGATCAACGCGAACAGCCACAGCATGTCGTGCTCATCGATAACGAGCTCTGTGCCTGGGGGGTGCCGACTGCCATCGCGCAGAGGCGGCGTGCCTGCGTCGCCGTCGGCGCGCCTTCCGGCGGAGGAGGATCGTGGGCAAGGCCGGAGCCGGTCGTCTCGGGGAGAGGGCCGATTGATCGCGACACGATTGGTCGGTACCGGACGATGGCGGTGATGCTGTTTGACGATGCCGCCGGTGCACCAGGAACCGGTTCACGGGTGGCCGGTATTGTCACCACCCTGATGCTGGACCTCGATGTGCATATGGTCGAACGGGCTCAGCTGGACGACTTGTTGCAGGAGCAGGTCATCCAACTCACCCATGCCGACGACGCGAACGCCCTGAGGGTCGGAAAATTGGTCGGTGCCGAAGCCGTCATCGTTGGGGAGGTGCAGCAATGGGAACGGTACGAGCAAGAGCGCACCAACAGCGTGTCATTAGCCTTGCGGATGATTGATGTCGAGACCGGCCTGCTCCTGTTCAGCGGGCAGGGGCATCTTACCGATCCAACGAACGATAATCCGGAAAGCTCCGCGCGCCTGATCGTCCATCGGATCCTCACCCAGTTCGGCACGCAGACCGGGCTATTGGGATCCGGGCGGATCGGTATCCACTGGGAGTTGCAGGAGGAGCAAGGGGGACGATTCTATCTGGTGCGTGAGTTGCGAGGGGGGTTGCCGGCAGAAAAGGCCGGGCTCAAGGTCGGCGATCGTGTGGTGGCCTGCAACGGCGAGCCTTTGTCAGGAATCAAGACCGAACGAGAGGCGAAGGGACTATGCCGGGTTGAAGCGGGAGAGACCTTGCAACTCAACGTGAGACGGGCGGATCAAGTGCTTGATGTGCGCGTGACCGCGGAGAAGCGGCCGGGATTATAGGTAGAAGGAGTGAACGTGAATCAGCCATCAGTGGGGCGTCCGCCAACCGACGTGTTGTTGAGGAAATTGCACGAGCAGCCGCAGATCACCCTGATCGACTGGTTGCGCGCCCCTGCGCATGTGCATTACAAGGCCTTCCGCATGGCGGACCCGCCGACGCAGCGCCCCCAAAGCCGCGTGGAATTCCAATCGCTGCTGGAGACTCTCCAGATCGCCGCAGAGGCCGTGGTCTTGCGGGAGGCCTTCGGGTACGGTGTGAAGGAAGCTGAGAGCGGCGACCGCCTCATTGTCATCTGGCAGGCCCATACCGAGTATTACAATTACCAGTTGTGGCATCTTCCTCCACCTGGAACGAGCGGCGTCGCATTCGGACCGTTGGCGTTCCCGGGCTATCGATTTCCCAGCACGGCCTTGGGGGCGGAAGTCTGCCGTTTGGATATTGTCTTGACGCAGGACATGCCTCCCTCGTCGGAGAGCCTGCGTTCGCTGCTTCCCGGTCGGGTCCTGTACGGGAGCCGTATGCTTGATGAACACACGAGCGTGCTCACCAGTTTTACGCCGGATGAACAGGGGAGGGAACGGTATTGGGTGACCGTCGGGTCCCCTCGTTCGACTCCGGCGCACCAGAAAGAGATCGTCGATATTCTTGTGCGGATCGAGACCTACTATCATCTGCTGTTGATGCAGAAGCCGCTGTTTTCCGCGGCGGTTGATCAGGTCTATAAATTCGAGCAGGTCCATCTGCAACAGCGCGAAATCATCACCAGCCATATCGGCCATGCGGATTCGCAGACGCTGCAGCGATGGCTGAACAGTCTCACGCAGGATTTGCTGAAGACGAACCGCATGGCCGGCAAGCTGCACTTCGAATTGTCGGCCGCGGTGCCGTACGACAAGATCGTGCATTCGACGCTGGCGTCGTTGGGAGAGAAACCGTTGGAGGCCTATCGCCCTGTTTCCGACTATGTCCTCAAAGGGATTACCGGCGTCGCCGAGGGGTATCAGCAGCTCTTGAAACGGATCGATACCTTGCGAAACGGATTTGAAGGGATTATCGGCATCATCCGTACGCGCGTTGACCTGATTGTCGAGGCGCAGAATCTGGCGCTCTTGCAATCCGTGGACAAAACGACCAAGAGCCAAGTGATCCTGCAGCACACGGTCGAGGGATTATCGGTGATCGTGATTGCGTACTACCTCGCTGGTCTGATGGGGTATGTCTTCAAAGGATTTTCAGAAATGGGCTGGATTGCCAACGCCAATTTGGCGTCAGCCGTGTTCGTCCCGATCGCCATTGGATTGGCCTTCGCCGTGACGACGCTCAGTAAGAAGTATCTGCACAAGAAGTTGGCCGGCGAGCAGACGGTGAAGAAAGACGGTAAGTCGGAATACAGCCAACGGTCTCCATCATCCTCTCCGCCAATCACGAGAGAATAGGCGCTGACTTCCAAGCGTCTTGCAGAGCTCGGTTCACGGCTATTATCCATTCATCGTCTTGGAAAGAAATCGCCCGGTATGGGATGCCACGACCTTGGCCACCTGTTCAGGCCGGCCTTCCGCCACGATCTGCCCGCCGGCTGCGCCTCCTTCCGGGCCGAGATCGATGATCCAATCGGCCGACTTGATCACGTCCATGTTGTGTTCGACGACCACCAACGTGTTGCCTGCGTTCACAAGTTTGTGCATGACGGCCAAGAGTTTCTTGACGTCATCGAAGTGCAGGCCCGTCGTGGGTTCGTCCATGATGTAGAGCCAATCCTTCGCTGCGCCGTCTTTCAGTTCCGCCGAGACTTTCAGCCGCTGGGCTTCACCACCGGAAAGGGTGGTCGCCGATTGTCCGAGGCGCAGGTAACCCAGGCCGATCGACGACAGCAGATGCAATCGCTCTTGGAGTCTCGGCATGCCGGTGAAAAACGCCAGTGCGTCGTCGATCGTCATCGCGAGGACATCCGAAATCGATTTGCCACGATAGCGAATACCCAAGACCTTCGGTTTGAACCGTTTCCCCTCGCACATTTCGCAGGGGGCGTAGATGTCTTCGAAAAAATACATCTCCAGCTTTTCGACGCCGGCGCCGTCGCACCGGTCGCACCGTCCGCCGGGCGTATTGAAGGAAAAGTAGCCCGCCGTCAGCCCTTGCCGGATTGCCTCCCGTTCGCCGGAAAACAGTTGGCGGATTTCGTCGAACGCTTTCAGATAGGTGATGGGATTGGAGCGTGGTGTGCGTCCGATCGGTTGCTGGTCGATGAGCCGAACGCCCTGGAGGTGTTCGATGCCTTTGACAGCCTTGAAGCGGCCCATCGGCAGCGATTCGATGCGGAAGGCGCGGGCGAGCGCCCGGTAGAGGGTGTCTTCCACCAAGGTGCTTTTTCCGGACCCGGAGACGCCGGTGATGCAGACGAACATACCGAGTGGGATACGTACAAGGAGGTCCTTGAGGTTGTGTTCCGCCGCACCGGCGATGACAAGGAAGTTGCCTGTTCCAGGGCGCCGAGTCTTGGGCAGCGGGATCGAATCTTCCCCCCTGAGATAACGAGCGGTTAAGGCCCGTGGATCGTGCCGGAACTTGTCCATTGGAGCAGTACACACGATGTGTCCGCCCTGTTCTCCCGATCGTGGCCCCATTTCAACAATATGATCAGCGGACTCGATCATCTGCCGATCATGCTCGACGACCACGACGGTATTGCCGGATATCGCGAGGTCTTTGAGAATGCCGGCGAGCAAGTCCGTGTCCCGCGCATGTAGCCCGATCGTTGGCTCGTCGAGCACATAGAGCGTGCCGACCAGGCGGGCGCCGAGCTGGTTAGCAAGCGACACCCGCTGCGCTTCGCCGCCCGACAGGGTTTTCGTTTGCCGGACAAGCGTCAGGTAGCCGAGGCCGACTCGCTGGAGAAAACCGAGCTTCGCACGCAGCTGACGCAGGATGTCCTTGGCAATGTCCTGGTCCATGGGGCGTAGCGGCAACGACTCCACCCACGCAGCCGCCTGTTCGATGGTGAGTTCCGAGATCTCGTGAATGTCACGGCCGGCGATCTTCACGAATCGGGCGTCCGGTTTCAGGCGGCTGCCTCGGCAATTGGGGCAATCGAACGGTGTGCGATAGCGGCTGAGTAACACGCGCACATGCAGCTTGTACCGTTTGCCTTCCAGGTATTCGAAGAACTCGTTGATCCCGTCGAAGGACTTGTCACCGATCCAGAGCAGGTGTTGCGTCTCCTTCGGGAGCAGCCGGTACGGCGTAGTCAGGTTGACGCCTTTGCGTTTCATGGCGAGCAACATCTGTTTTTCCCACCAATCGGCGCTGGGCTTGCTCCAGGGCTCGATGGCACCTTGGGCCAGTGACTTATTGTGATCCGGAATCACCAACTCAGGATCGTAGCGTAGGACGTTGCCGAATCCCTTGCATTCGGGGCACGCGCCGAGCGGATGATTGAAGGAAAAGAGAATCGGCCGGATCGGTTCAAAGGTCCGTCCGCAGCCTTGGCACATGAAACTGGTACTGTAGGTCTGAAGGCCATGACCGATGATTTCGATGGCACACCGGCCCTCGCCTTCACGCAACGCGGTCTCCATAGCCTCAGCCAGCCGTGGCCGGTCGGCCTCCCTGACGATGAGGCGGTCGAGCACTATGTGGAGAGTCTGTTGTGTATGGAGCGAAGATGG
>DASUMN010000038.1:0-26012 GCA_036277675.1 Nitrospira sp.
AACCCCTGCAAGTGCTGGTCGGCAGGCGTCTTCTATTTGCAGTTTCCCGACCGCCAGCAGTTCAATTTCATGCTCAGCCTGACAGGGTTGGGATGGACGGAAAATACCGGGACTGCCATGATGCGGAGTATCCTGTCCCCCTTGCTGTGGGGTGAACGCGGGTTGCCATGGTATACCCCCGGAGGAGCCTATGGCCGTATTGAACAGGTGCCACAACCTGATAGTGCTACGGTCGGAAGTCGATGACGATGGTTCGTGAAACTGGGACGGTGTGTTCGCGGCGTGTGCGATTGACAGCAAAAACGAGGCTAGGGTACGATGCACCGATGTGCGTGAGATCTATCTTTACAGGAGGGAGCAGACGTGGCTGGTGATGCCTTGAAAGTGGAAGATTCGACCTGGGATACCGAAGTCATGAAGACCTCAGAGTTGGTGATGGTTGATTTTTGGGCGGTATGGTGCGGACCTTGTCAAATGGTGGCACCGATTGTCGACGAGCTGGCGAAGGAGTATACCGGGAAACTCAAGGTTCTGAAGCTGAATACGGATGAAAATCCGGAAGTGGCAGGGCGCTATCAGGTGATGAGTATCCCGACGATCTTGTTTTTTAAAAACGGCCGTCCTGTTGAGAAGCTTGTTGGAGCCAGGCCCAAGCGGCAATTCAAAGAGATGATTGATTCGCTGCTGGCCCAACATACCGGCACCGCGTGACCCCCGCGACGCAGCCATGCTGACCGAGCTGCGTATTACAAACTTTGCTGTACTTGAACAGCTCGCGCTGACTCTTGATACCGGGTTTACCGTGCTCACAGGGGAGACGGGAGCCGGAAAATCATTGCTGATCGATGCCCTCTCGCTCCTTGTCGGTGGACGAGCGTCCAGTGATCAGATCAGGTTCGGGGCAGACGAAGCGCAACTCGAGGCGTCCTTCCAGATTCCATCAGGCCATCCCATTGGTCAAAAACTGCGAGACCAGGGAATTCTCGGCAAAGACGATTCACAACTTGTCATTCGACGTGTCATCGCCCGTTCCGGGCGAAACCGCGTGTATCTGAACGGGGTCATGAGTCCGGTCCATGTGCTGGAAGAGTTCGGCGGGACGCTCCTCGACATTCACGGTCAACATGATCAACAGTCGCTGCTCGCTTCCCAGGCACAGCTTGATGCCCTCGACGCCTTTGGCCGTCTCCATCATGTGCAGGAACAGTATCGGACTGCCTATGATGAATGGATCCGACTGTGCCAGGAGCGGGATGCGCTGGCCCGTAAGGTCCAGCAAACCGCACAGCGGGAAGATTACTTGGCATTTCAGAAGCAAGAGCTGGACGAGGCCGCGTTGACGGTTGGCGAGGAAGAGGCGCTTCAGGGTGAGCGGCGGAGGTTGGGATCTTCGCAACGGCTGAATGAGTTGGCCGTGGAGGTGCAAGAGCGGATTCATGGCGAGCAGGGTGGGGTCTTGGCAAATTTATCTGTCGTGGAACGGACGTTGGGAGAGCTCGCGCAGCTCGACCCCGATATGCAAGGGACCGGCCGGCTTGCGGCCGATGCCAAGGTGCTTGTGCGGGAGGTGGCTGACTGCCTCCGTGGTTATGCGGATCGATTGGACAACGATCCGATACGTTTGGCTGCCATCGAAGATCGCTTGGCGCTGATTCAGAAGCTGAAGAAGAAATACGGAGGAACCGTCGAGGCTGTGCTGGAGACTCACCGGTGTGTTCGGGAGGAGCTGGAGGGGCTTCAGCATTCCGATGCACAGCGCGAGCGCTATGATCAATTGATTCGTGAAGGGGTGCGGGAAGTTGCTCGAACGGCGCGGGAACTCACGGGCAAACGGATGGACGCAGCCAAACGAATGACCAAGATCGTGCGCCGGGAATTGGACGCGCTCAAAATGGCGCAGACGCAATTCACGGTTCAGGTGTTGACGGGTGAGGGCGAACACGCGTATGGGAGCGAAGGCGCGGATCGCGCGGAATTTGTGCTGTCGACCAATGTCGGCGAACCGTTGAAGCCGCTCTCGCGGGTCGTGTCAGGAGGAGAATTGTCCCGGGTGATGTTGGCGCTGAAGTCGGCTCTTGCTGGCGTGGACCGGGTGCCGATCATGATTTTCGATGAAATTGACACGGGAGTGGGAGGTGCCGTCGCGGCTGCCATTGGCAAACGATTAAAAGACTTGGGGCAGTATCATCAAGTGCTGTGTGTGACGCATCTTCCCCAAGTGGCGTCTCAAGCCGATCACCACTGGTGTGTGGAAAAATCACAGCTCAAGAATCGAACGATGACGTCGGTGCGACGCCTCACCAGTATTGAGCGGGAAGATGAAATCGCACGTATGCTTGGAGGAGCCACGGTCACCAAGAAAGTCAGGGAAACTGCGGCAGAGCTGATCGCAGGAGCCAAAGATTCGGCATGACAAGCGAACCGGAGATGTTACGGCTTGCGGCGTTCGGCGGTGGTCGCCGCAATGGCCATGGGAGGAAGTGAGTGCTTGCACTCGTTGATCACTTGAACAAACAAGTTGGTTAACGTGGGATCGAAAGTGGCGTGGGCTTGGCTGGAAATCCGGTCGATGGCCTCATCAACCGACAGGGGAGACGAATCCATCGGTTCCGTGGTCAGATGGTCGAAGGTCTGTGCAAGGGCAACGATCCTGGCGAGGAATGGAATACCCTCTCCTTGGAGCCCATGCGGATAACCCTGTCCATCCCAGCGTTCATGGTGGCAGAGGATGACCTGGCTGATCTCTGCCGACAGACCTGTGTGGCGAATGAGCTGCGCGCCTCTTTCAGGATGTTCTTTACATGTGTCCGTACAATTCGTTGATACCTGGCGCCGTTCGCCAGGGAAGTGGTGCAGCGCGATTCCGGCTTTTCCGATGTCATGGAGAAAGGCACCCATCGTCAAACACTTCTGCTGTTCGCTTGTCAAATTAAGCCGATTCCCGATCAAGGTTGCATAGAAGCTTACCCGGCTTGAGTGGTTCAGTAAGTGCCTGTCCGTCGCCTCCAGCACATCTGAGAGAAGCGGGAGCCATTCGAAATCTTTCCCTGCTGCCGGAGCAGCTCCCTGTTTATTTGCACCAAGTGCCGCGTAGCCGGACTGAAGAACCTGCCAGGCGTGAGAGCTTTCCTTTTCAGTTCCCCACAGCTCCGATGCCGACTGAAAGAAGGTGCGAATAAAATCGAGCCGGCGTTTCTTTTCGAGCGTTTGGTTGATCAGCGTAATCAGCTCGGTCACATTGAACGGTTTCAGCAGATATCCTGCAGCTCCGTAGCGAATGCCATCCATGGCGGACTTGAGGCTGCCATAACCGGTCACAATAATCACTTCGGTGTCGACATGGTCGTGTTTGATTTCTTGAAGCAGATCCATACCGTGGCGGTCGGGAAGTTTCTGGTCAAGGGTAATCAGATCGATGGGGTGCCGACTAAGAATGTCGAGGGCTGCTGAGGCGTTCTCAGCCGATTGGACGTTGAAAAATGGGCGGAGGATGACTTTGAGCGCGTCGCGCGGGCCTGCTTCATCATCGATGACGAGGACGGTCGGTTTTGGCGTATCCGTAACTGACGGCATGTGCTGCATAACTCCGGTTAGGAACGAGTTTCCGAGTGAATGATCAAGCAATTATCGTTCCTTTTCATATGGTTGTGATGGTTTGACCATAGAGAGTATGCCATATACGTAGTATGACTATATGTAGTTCTCTTGAGAGATACGTCTACTCATCGGAACTGGAACAGAAAGATTTAACCGTGTGGTAAATCACTCATGCGCAAGTGGAAGTGTGTCATTCTTGCACTGCCGGATTGGGCTCCGGGTCCCGGTCCGCGCGGCTAATGCCCAGCGAATCCATACGGTATTTCAGCATACGCCTGCTGATTCCCAGCAAATTTGCGGCGTGAGTTTGCACGTAGGTGGTTCGTTTCAGCGCATCAAGGATAATTTCGCGTTCGAATTCCATCACGGCTTTTTCAAGAGAGAGACGGCCGGAGATGGTGTCGTCATGGAGTGAGGCCGACCGGACATCGCCTTTGAGAATGGAAGGCAAATGTTCCGGGTCGATGTGAGCGGCGTTGTGAGACCAGATAAAGGCTTGTTCAATGATGTTCTCCAGTTCTCGCACATTGCCCGGCCATGGATAACGCACCAACAGTTCGAGGGCTTCCTTCGAAAATTCGATCTGCGGCCGCTTTTCCTCCTCCACACGTTTGGCCAGAAAGTGTTTGGCGAGCAGGGCGATGTCCTCACCGCGATCGCGGAGAGGCGGGAGATACAGTGAAATCACATTGATGCGGTAGTATAAATCTTCGCGAAACTGGCCCTTCCGGACAAGCTCATCCAAGTTCTTATTGGTCGCGGCCACGATGCGGACATCCACTTTGACCGGCTGCACGCCGCCGATTCGGGTAAACTCACGCTCCTGCAACACGCGGAGGAGCTTGGCTTGTGTCACCGGGCTGAGGTCGCCGATTTCGTCGAGAAAAAGGGTGCCGGTATTGGCCATTTCAAATTGGCCGGTGCGCCGCGCGGTGGCATCGGTAAATGCCCCTTTTTCATGGCCGAATAGCTCGCTTTCAATGAGCGTTTCCGGGAGCGCGGCACAATTCAAAGCGATGAAGGGGCGGTCACGGCGTGAACTGTTGTAGTGCAAGGCCTTGGCGACGAGTTCTTTCCCCGTTCCGCTTTCCCCGGTGATCAAGACGGTGGTGCGGCTGTCCGCGACCTGTTCGATTTTCGCATAGATGTCCTGCATGCCGGAACTTTTTCCGATCAGGTTGTGAAAGGCATAGCGCTGCACCACTTGACTACGCAGCTGTTTGACCTCGCGTTCCAACTCCAGTTTGTTTAACGCCCGGCCGATGACAAGGCGCAATTCATCGACATCGAAGGGCTTGGACAGGTAATCGTCGGCCCCTCGTTTCATGGCATCGACAGCGGTCTTGACGGACTTCGTGCCTGTCAGCATGATGACCGGGACGGCTTTATTCTCGGACCGCAGTGTTTCGAGAACGGCTAGCCCGTCGGTGCCTGGAAGAATGACGTCGAGGAGGACAAGGTCAGGTCCTTCTTTTCGAAAGACGTCGAGGCCTTCCTGGGCGTCGGCGGCTTGGAGAATGTCATAGGAGGTTTCCAATACCATCTTCAAAGAGGTGCGCACACGCGCTTCATCGTCGATGAGAAGCAAGCGTTTCTTTTGGTCAGAACTGTCCACTTGTATATGGTCTCCGTCGTTAGGCGATCGATGGAATGTTGACGCGGAACGTTGTTCCGGATCCTACCGTGCTTTGCACCTGGATCGTGCCCCGGTGCTCCCGAATAATTTGATGGGCGATTGCCAATCCCAACCCCGTGCCTTCGTTTTCTCCACTCTTGTGTTTTGTGGTGAAGAAGGGGTCAAAAATGTGATCGAGATCTGCGGCCGATATGCCGTGCCCTGTATCCTCCACTTCCATCTGAATCCAGGCGGTGCCTTCCGGGGCCATCATCGCGGCAGTTTTGACCCGAAGCAGGCCGGGGCGTTCGCCGATGGCATCCAGCGCATTCAGGAACAAATTCAAGAGCACTTGCTTCATTTGCTGCCGATCTAACATGACACGAGGAAGCTCAGACGCCAACTCTTTTTCAATCCTGATCCCCCGGCTGCGGGCTTTGACGTCGATGAAGTAGAGACATGACGAGACGAGATCGTTCACGTCTTCCTCGGTCAGTTTCGGCTCCATATACCGGGCGTAGTCGAGAATCTCCTGGATTAATCGCTCGATTCGGTACACATCGTCGAGCACAATTCGGCTGAAATCACGGATAAATTCGGCGTCGTCCTTTCGCTCAGGTGCAAGCTGGATAAACGTCTTGATCGAGGTCAGCGGATTCCTGATCTCGTGGGCAAATCCTCCGGCGATCGTTTCGAGCGAGCGAAGTCGGTCTGTCCGGCGCATGAGGGCTTGTGATTGGCGCAGGTCTTCATAGACGAGCATGGAATCCAAGGCATTGGCGGCAATCTGGGCCATGGTCGCCAAGAGGTCGATAGGCTCAACGCTGGGACTGTCCGATACGGGGTTCATGTGCAGCAGAGCGATCGCAATCAACCGGCCTTTGCTCACAAGCGGAATCGCCGCGGAGAAACAGAGGCCGTCGGATAACGCGAGCGGAGCCCGGCTTTCTGTTGTGAGAAGGGAATAGAGGGATTCGTCCTGCTTCTGCTGAGCTCCAACCAGTTGTTCAATCAGAGGATGGCGAAGGGAGAGCGTAGCTGGTGCCGCGTGCATCTGGTCCGACCCATGTCCGGCCAGCTTGCGAAAGTCTGCATGTTCGTGCTCAGTCAGGTAGAGTATCCCGTTTGGGTAGTGCGAGAGATCCAGTAGTTCTGACAGCACACGTTCGGCAATGGCAGGGAGCGTAGTGAGCCGTCCGAGGTCCCGTGAAAACCGGGTAATGCGTTGAAGCGACTCAGGAACCAACGGAACTGTCGCGAGATGCGTAGAAAAGCGATCAGTCATAAAGGCGTGAGAACAGTCAACAGCTGGCTGCGGCGTCCGTAAGATGACCCTCTGCGGCGATTCGGCACCGAGGGTCAGCGCGTATCACCAACGCGGAAGTATACATGGCGGGGGCTATTTCAGCCAGCAGATTTGCCCTTCTCGACGACGGCCAGCAAGAGTTGGTTATCGAGAATGGGAACAATGTGGACTGAACCAGCTCCGGCATGAATGAGCAGGCGGGCAAGCTCATTCCGTTCATAGGCGTGCAGTAAACCATGGCGAACTGCTTCCCGGAGGCGACCGAAGAAGTGCATGATAATTTGAGCCGGCGGACTGAACTCGTCACAGCCGGTGTCGCGGAGGTGACGCCGGAACGGGATCGCAAGGTCGGTGTGGGGCTGACAGCACGTCAGGACCAGCGTGCCACTCTGGTGCAGGGCACGAAGGGCTTCCCGTACACAGCGTAAGGGAGATGGGACAAAGCCCAGGGATAAGTGGCAAAGGATGCGGTCCACTGATTGGTCAGTAAAGGGAAGAGAATTCCCCCATTCGACATGCAGCCAGCTGGTTGTCAGCGATTGTGTGACAGACGGGGAAATGGTCGCCATTCCCAGTCCATGAAGGACGGTACTGATACGGTGCTCTGCATGTTTGAGGGTTTCATCAGACTGGTCTAGTCCGACATACTTGAGTGGGGGAGCAGAGACCTCGATCTGGTGCAAGCGGTGATAGAGGTGATTCGTGAATAACGTACAGGCGAAGTCGCTCTGTCCACAGCCAATATCGAGGACCGTCATGCCGGGTGCTAGGGGAAGCATCTGCCGGTAGATGTCATTCTGGAGAGACTGGTAGTCCGGGAGGTCGCCGATCTCAGAGAACTGGCTGAGCTGAGCGACCCAGAGGGCCTCACGTGTCGCTTGTGAGACGTGATGGCAGAGCCGAATGCGTTCCTGTTCCAGTTGCCGCTGGTGGTGAATATCCCGTGGGGTGGGTTCGTTCGGCTGTATGGTTGGAAACCTTCCTGCCGTTGGGCCCGATATCAATTTGACGATGGCATTAAATGCGTTGATGCAGCGGTCATCGTAGGCGTTCGATTCACTGGAGAGATCAGCCTGCAATGGGACGATAGTCGGTGAGAGACCAAGTGCACGGAAGGACTGGTCTTGAAGACCGAACAGGTTGTGGGGTGGGCGATATTTCTTTGGAGAAGTCACGATCACGGGTTGGGCGACCAGTTTGGCCAGGTCCGTCGCCATCGATGCCATATCGGTGTACTCGCCCGCGATTGCGTCCCCGATGAACTGATCGAGATGAATATTCAAGCCCCAAAGGTTGACGATGCCTTTGCGAGCGCCCTGCCGGTAATGGTTAACCACTGCGGTCTGGAAGAGGGTAGAGAGCGCCAGCTCAATATCCAACACCGGATTTAAGAGTAGCAATTGATCCGCGGTGATGCCTTGCCCCAAGACTTTCAGGGCGACACGGGCGGTGATGTCTTCGGCCAGCAGGGTGAGTGACGCGGCTGGCCAGGTCGTTGCGACAAAGTCTAGTACAGCCTGCAGGTCCGCCTGCATCCCACGCAGAGTGGTTTGCAGGATATCGCCGTCGCTTTGTCCTATATGATTCGTGTGATCGTAGCGAAGGACGCGGAAACGGTTTGCCGCAAGATAAAACGACAGTGGAAGGTAATCGGTCTGCGTCAATCCGAATCCCGGCGCGATAACCACGATCGGGGTGGTCGGTGAAATTTGATAGCGCGCATGGTCGTCTGTCACGGCGATGACCTGATGCCGGGTATTTCGGCATTCCCGTCTGGCGCTCACGACCGGCGAGCGGCTGACGGTACCGGCCAGAATCATGGAGGATCCGACATGTTGAGCGATGACTCGGTTAATTTCCCGTTCAGCAAAAGGCGTCAATCGGATGAATCGTATACCGATGCGCTGCCCTGGCAAGGAGGGGCCGCCTCTCAAATCGGATGGAACAGTTTGGTCGGGTGTGATGTAAACAATACGGCCGTGCAGTATTGCTTCGGGCACATCCGGCTCGTGCGCTCGTGGCTGTCCGAGGTGACTGGTCGAGGAAAAATGGATCGCGATCGCGTCTCCTATGGATCCGAGAGGTCCCCTCGTTTGAAGACATAGGCCGTCGCGGCTGAAGTTTATAACGAGGCCCAGCAGCAGCTCGCTCTGCTCGCCGCGCGAGGGAAGGCCTGTATGAACCGGTAAGGTGACACGAACTCGCAAGGTTTCTCGGTGATCGGTCCCTCGCAACTGGGGCTCAACCCCGATGGCGTCTGATTGTTCCAACGTATCAGATTCCATGAGGTGGGCCTCGACGGATGCCGAGAGAGTCCGTGCCCGCGCCTCCTCGACATAGGACTCCAGAATCCGCTGCTCGGTGTCCGTGAGTGCGGCAAATAGGAAGATCAGCTGCGACGCCGGCATGCTCCCGTCCGTGAGCCGTGCGGTCATTCCTCTGGCATGAGCGGTCGCCTGTAACTCGAACACGCCCGCAGCAGTCTTCAGCACGAGAAAAGCCGATTGGTGGCCGAGTAGTGGAAGACGGCCCATGATCTCTACTGCCGCTCCGCGTACATTCAGATCGGTCAGGACGCCTTCTCGCACTACATTCCCGATGGTAACATTCGCGGGCAGCCTGGTGGCGATGCGACTGCTTGTGCGGCGATCGGGTAGGGGTGGGGCAGCCTGCGAAGACAATGGTTGGGGCTGGGAAGGGGAAGTGAGAGTTGCCGGATCAGAGATCGGCAAGGTCTCGGCTGAAGTGTGTGCCGATGCCGCCGGAGGTGCGGATAGACTACGGCCGCTCTCCAGCAGTGACGTCGATCTCATCGGAATCCAGACGGTGACCGAGAGAAGACCTTCGGCCGGGGCGAGAAGCGCTAGACGTCCGCCCAATTGTTTGACCAGGATGTAGGCTTCAAGAAGATCGCCGGGAATCTGCGGGGCAGAGTCGTCCTCCGCAGCGGGCGTATCGGTTTCTTGGAGATGGACTTCAATTTCAGCGGCCGGCCCCGGTGTGCGCGATGCGGTTTCGAGAGTGGTTAGGCCGCCGACTTGGTTGGTTGCTCTGGTGCTGATCCGCAGACCGCGGCAGCTTCCAGTCGCCGCCAGATGGCGCTTCGCATACGTGAGCAGAGTTCGGAGCAACTGCACGACAGTATCGGAGTCTCCAGGGAACGGAGGCAGATTTGGGGCGTACAATCGCTCGATTCGGCCGATGCTCGGAAACAGCGGGGGAGCGGCGGTTAGCACG
The DNA here is from genome assembly GCA_036277675.1 of Nitrospira sp. Lineage (GTDB taxonomy): Bacteria > Nitrospirota > Nitrospiria > Nitrospirales > Nitrospiraceae > Nitrospira_D. The sequence goes on from DASUMN010000038.1 coordinate 9,756, forward strand.
GTATCGATAAGGTCGTTGACGGTGTTCCGGCTGGCGGTGATTTCCGTTGCAGTCTGGACAAGGTCCGCTCCTATCCGAAGCGCTTCAGCGGCAGACGCAGCCAACGACTCAGCATGTTCCACCAACCGGGACTCTCGAATCGATTGGGCAAGGAGTTGCGCATGTGTGTGGATGGCATGGTGAGGATCGTGCAAATGTTTGGTGAGCGTCGAAAGGCGTTGAGAAAGAGAAAGCAGCCGATCGGTTTTTTGCAGCTGATGCTCCAATTGGTGAATAGTGTCTTCTCGGCGGTGCTGTTGCGACACATCGCGCAAGATCCCTAATGTGCCGCGATACCGCCGTTCCGAGTCGTAGAGTCCCTTCGCGCTCAACTCGATTCTGATGCGGGAGGGAAGGGACGAGTCTGGCGATGTTTTGCGGATGAGATCCAGTTTGATCTGTCGGGATGCCCGCGTCCCGGTTCTGCGGTCGTTGAAACAATGTCGCGCCAGAGTGAGTTGGTCTGAAGGAACAATGACAGAGTAGGGAGCACCGAGTAATTCTTCCTGCGGATATCCAAGGATTCTGGTTATGAGCGGGCTCACGTAGGTAAACCGCCCATCCGTATCGAGCTCATACACGACATCGTTCACGGTGTCGATCAGCCGGCCGTAGCGCTCTTGTGTTCGTTCGAGCGTGAGACGTAGGTCACGTTTTTCAAACGCGTCTTTTGTGTACAAGACCAACTCAGTGAGAAATGCCGGCGATTTTTTGTAGAGCAGGAAGTCTGCCCCGGTGTGCAACGCATTCAGTGCGGAGGTGGAATCGCTGCGCTCAGTTTGCAACACCAGGACGACCGCGGGAACGAGTCGTTTGAGTTCTGGGAAAATCGGAGTTGTACGTTGAGTCAGCAGGTTGTCATCGAGCAGGATGAGATGCCACGGAGCCCGAGGCGCCCATTGGATCGCTTCCTCCAAGGAGTAGACTGCTTCGATCCGGCAGTGTGGAAAGAAGGCTCGAAAGCTGAGCGTGGTCAGTTTGATTTCTTCGGCGATCTCGTTGACGAGGAGAATGGAGACAGGCTCACTCTGCGGCATAGCGCGTGTTCCGGTGTTTCTGAGCAAGCCGCTCGAACAGGCTCAGGTCAAGCGACGCTGAGCTGGTGCATTGAATATCATAACTACTGTTCAGAAACCCATAGCCGGAGCCGTTTTTAATTGAAGAAATAGTATGGGAAGCGGTTCCGTGGACAATTTTGAACGGACGAGAGGGCAGGCAATGGGCCTGCCGGACATGTGGTGCCGGCAGGCCGTTAGGGAACGATTAGTTAGCAGAGGCAGTTTTCTTCTCTGCTGGGCAGGGTCCTGGGGTCATGTACAGCAAATAATTACCCATGCCATGTTGGAGTTCAGTTTTTTGGAGAGAATGGTGGTAGACCATGACCATTTCATAGTCATCTGCCTTCGAAATTGGGAACCCCTGCCCATCTTTATAGACCTGGTGAGGCAAGAATTCGCGGAGTGTCCCGTCCTGCTCAACGTCTGGGATCGTCCGGAGAAGAGTTTGTTTCTTGGTCTTATTCTCCAGCGCGATCATCAGCAGTTCATCGTGGCCATGCGGATACGCATATTTGACACAGCCGTCCATGCTGAATTTCAGCGGCGCAGTACGTACTTGAACGCCAGGTCCGATTTCAATTCCTTCGTCAGTCTGGTCTGCCGGGCGATCGCCAAACTTGGTAAAACAGACGATATTGACCCCGACCTGATAGATGTCCATGGCTTGGACCGGCTTCGTCTTTGGCGCAAAGTACATGGTGAAGGTGGCGATGACATTCTTGGTGGGAGGGGCACCATGATAGAACGCCACGACGGTCATGAGCTTATCGTTCTTCTCAAGCTTGACCCCGTATCCCTCCGGGAAGTGGGTTTCCGCCATTTCCAGGCCAGCTCCGCCAAAGAAGAGTGGTTCGCCAGGACAGGAAACGCTGGGTCTCGTGTTGTTGATCATCAAGATATGGTGCAAGTAGTTTCTCGGTAGTTCCTTCCCTTCGACGGTGGACAGGGCCGACTTGAAGCCGATGAGGTACTTGTCTTCAGGGAGCTGGAAATTGAACCGGGGCATGGAATCGCCCATATCGCCTTCGCCATGGCCGGTCGGAAGATCGATTGGGCCGAAGGTCAGGGTGGCGGTGTTCTCTCCATAGGTAATCTTCGAGCCGACCTGTTTTTTCAGAGTGGGGACGGCATGGTGATCATGTCCCCCATCGGCGTAGGCTGACGAGATCATGACGACGCTCATGAAAAAAAGAGTGAAGAATCTACACATAAGTCCTCCCAGAGGAAGTGAAGCAGTGATAGTGAACCGGACTCCGAATTGTTGGTAAGGCAGAAGAGAAACAGGGTGGTTCATTGGGCGCTAGCCGGTGATGGCGTTATTTTTTTCCAGTGATAGGTACCGCCGTGTTCTTTCGGTGGAATGTTTTTTCTTGTATCGACCCGTGTGTACCACCAGATGCCCTTGGCTTCCTTGCCGTCTTCCGAGAGGAGGACTTCAAATCCGCCTTCTCGATCGTTGCCGGGCTGATGCCACGTGCCTTGCCACAGCCGGTTTTCAATTTTTGTGGTGACGAATCGCCCCTGGTGTTGGGTATAGGGGCCATTTCCGTTCTTGTCCAACGTGGCTTTGTAGCGTTTCTCGTCCTCCACTTCCAGAATGTCCCAGTCCCCGCTGATATCGGGCAGGGCCGAAGCTGCCGGATTGCTTACTCGGAGTTGTTGTGCCGGGGAGGCATTCGATTGAGCCATGGGGCCGTTCATCTGAGCGGAGCGAAACGACTCATGAAAGGACAGCATCAGCCATTGTCCGTTCCGTCGCTCCAGGACGCCTGTTTCACGTAAGGGGAGCAGCATACGTTTGACCTCGGCACCTTCCTTGACATAGCGGGTATAGTCCAATTCCATCGTGAACCAGGCGATGTCTCCCTTGTGCCAGACTGTGAGCTCACGGATCGGGATTTCAAATTTCTGAACCGCGGCGAACTCTTCCCGCATTTCCCGTTCAAATTCCGGCCAACCGACGTATTTGCGTCCGCCGACTGAATAACTGGTGATATCGGCATCGTGCGCCATCAGACGAGACATGGTTGTCATATCTTTGTCAACGTTGGCCTGGACGAGTTTGCGAATGACGGTTTCTGGGTCGGTCGTCTCAGGAGCACCCGCCATTGCCCCAGGCGTAGATAGCAGGGCGCTCAACATAATAGTACACACCACGATTGCTGTAGAACGACCCATTCGATGTCCCCCTGTGATGGAACTCTCAGATCGAGAGCATTGTGAAGAATAGCAGTAAAAGCTACACGCTCTTGGTGAGCTTGTCAATACAGGCGAGAGGATCTCGGGTCATGTGTGCCCGATGACCACCACCGTCACGTTGTCCGTCCCTCCGTGCTCCAATGATGCGTCAATTAGGTTGTCGCATGCCCGGATCGGATCTCCTTTGGCATCCGTCATGATGTCTTGAATGTCGTCGTCCTCTAGCATTTTCGTTAGTCCATCTGAACACAAGAGCAGAAGATCCTCCTTCTCAAGTGGGGAGGAAGAAAGGGAGGGTTTCATCCGCGCCGACATACCCAGCGCTTGCGTCAGGACATGTCGTTCGGGATGCGTTCGTGCCGTCTTTTCGGTCAGAATGCCGCGGGCAAGGTATTTTTCAATCAGCGTATGATCGCGAGTGAGCGGGGTAAGCCTGCCGGCACGTAATCGGTAGGCGCGGCTGTCGCCCAGATGGGCCACATGGGCTTCCGGCGTGTCCGACGAGTGGATCAGCAGCATGACGAGCGTTGTGCCCATTCCTTTGAGCTTGGGCTCAAGCTGCGCTCGTCCCATGATCGCGTGGTGCGCCTGTGTGATCAACTCGGTCAAGAATTGGGGAGACGTGGTGTGACCCTGGCGGAGTGTCGCGGCCGATAATTCGGCGTGCGCTTTGATGCTGGCGATAGCCAGTTGGGCGGCAACTTCCCCTCCGACGTGGCCCCCCATTCCGTCAGCGACGGCCCACAGGCCCAATGGGTCGATCGTGATGAATGCATCTTGGTTCGCTGTGCGCACCAATCCGATCTCACTGCGTCCGATACCAACCCAGCTGGTCATGGTGCGTATGCCGTGAGCGAGTGGTATGACGTCCGCGACGCAGTGGATACCGAAAGGCCGAATCGTGACATCATCTCTTTATAGACGAGTGCGGCCAGAGGCACAAGGGATTCCGTATCGGCACGGTTGTAGGCCAGCAACACATCGAGGGCCATGTGATCTCCGAGGCGCCACCGCGACCACAGACGTACGGCGTCCAGGCCATCGAGGCCACAAAGGGCTGGCGCTCGACCGAGGCCAAGTTCCTGTTCCAGATGTTTGAGCCCTCCGTGCATACCCAAACGGCGTGCGGCCAGGCACAGGTCGAAGTGGGGCATAGGGAATCGAAGGCGGGGAAATTTGGCGCGCAAGTACGGCACATCGAATACAGAACCGAAGAAGGTGACCAGCAATGTGCACCCGTCGAGTTCTGCCTGCAGCCGGTCGGTTGTCAACGTGTCGCCCTGGATCAACGTGGTCGTGGATCCGTTCCGATGCAACCCGACCACGGTGACGGCTCCAGCCGGATCGTGGGGGGAGAGACCGGTTGTCTCAATATCGAGATAGAGCGCAGTGGATCGGCACGTGTCATAGAATCGCCAATGCTCGCGGCCGGGAAGCCGTGCCGCGAGCGAGGAGAAATCCTTGGCCTCAAATGCGGCAAGGGCCTGGGAAAGGTCATCGTTATATAGCGACTTCCTGTCCGGTGAGAGCCCGGCAATGCGAGGCCGACTCATGAAGCTGTGCCAGTCGAGCACGCCCTCTTGCCACCACCGGCGCTCTGTCACGGGCCCTACGCCTTGCAACAAGACGAATGTGGAAGTCAGCATGGTGGCGATTGTAGCCTTGATTTCACATAGGAGACAAGCTAGAGTTCGACTCCGCAATAGCCACTGAACGGACGCGTCCATGGAAAGTTGCACCGCCTCATGACGGAACCGGCTAAGCGCATCCGCATTCTGGTCGACGGAGTCCGGCTCGAAGCGGAGCTCAAGAGAACAAAAACCGCGGCTGCGGTCTATGCAGCGCTTCCGGTTCAAGCCCCGATCAATGTGTGGGGTGAAGAATTCTATTTCAAGATTTCCGGTGTAATCGATTATCGAGAAACGGCCACGAATCGGGTCGCAGTCGGAGACATCGCCTACTGGGGTGCCGGCCAGGTTCTGGCGATTTTTTTTGGGCGAACCCCGATGAGTACGGGAACCGATCCGGTGCCCGCCGATCGGGTGAACGTCGTCGGGCGAATCGTCGGGGATGCGACCCAGCTGCGCCGTGTGATGGAAGCCGCAACGATCCGAGTCGAACAAGGATAGGGCATGCGTCTCTCGAAAGAACGTGTGCGGCATATGGCCGAAAACCTGGTGGGGCGGCTTCAGCAAGAGGGACACATCGAACTCGTCGGAGACCGGAATGCATTGGTCGCCGGACTTGATCAGGCGATCACGGACGAGCTGTCCGTGGAGGATCGGTTGAATACGGAAGTGCGTCAGATGCTCAAAGCCTATGACAAGCAGATCGAGCAAGGCCAGGTCGATTACCAGAAAATGTTTCAAATGGTGAAACAGAAGTTGGTCCGTGAACGGGGTCTCATCCTCTAGAGTGTGAAGTGCTTGCGAACGACGAGATACGAGCGACGCACGATGAGTGGCCTATGCTGAGCGAAGACAAGACCAGCCATTTGTCGCATGTCATCGTCAACGCGATCAAGCGTCACGCGGCGGTCAGGATGGTTACCGATGACGAACGGATGCTGAAAGCGGTCAAGCGTGTCATGACCGCCGAGTTGGCGCAACTGGAAGAGATCGACCGCAAGGTAAAAGCCAAGCTGGCCTCATACTCTCGCGGAATTGTCGAAGGCAGTGCGGAGTGGGACGTGCTCTATCGGAAGACGTTTGAGGACGAGGCCAGAAGGCAGACTAAGGTGTGAGCGGAAGATGGTGAGGAAGTGACCATAAAACAGGTTATGATCCTGGGAGTGATCTTGGCATTGATGGGAACGGCAGCGTGTTCGAAGCGCAAACCGCTCGTTCCGCTGGCCATGATCGGCGCAGATGCCACACCCCAGGTCATGTTGCTTACCGAGCAAGGAACGCAAGCCTTCACCGCCAAACAATTCGAGGAGGCCAAGAAGTATTTTGAGCAGGCTGTTTCTGTCGCACCTCAGTCCGGGCAAGCGCATTACAACTACGCTTTGGCGCTGAACGCGCTGGGGAAACAGGACGTTGCGAGGCAGCATTTTCTTGAGGCGGCAAACTTGGCTCCCGGTGACAAGGTGATATGGGATTCTCCAGCCTTGGCGCCCTATGGTGATCCCGAAACGAGAACACGCACCAAAGAACGTCCCTACGGAACACAGCGGCCAAATTTCGGCGCCCCTTTGCCGCGATACTAGGCGGTTGATGTACGATCGTGTTCGATCGCGATAGCGGACCGATAAGTAGAATCTGCACACAGCCGGAAGACGTTTTCTCCATTCTGTACACATGAGGAGTGAGATATGGCCAAGGACGTTGCGGTTGGACAAATGGCTCCCGAACTCGCGATTCCGGATCAGGACGGCAAGACTGTCACATTGAAGAGTTTTCGCGGCAAACAAGTCGTTCTGTACTTCTATCCGAAAGACGATACGCCGGGTTGTACCAAAGAGTCCTGCGATTTCCGCGACGTCGAATCACAAATCTTGCGGGCCGGCGGGACAATCCTGGGGGTCAGCCTGGATGGGCGTGACTCTCACCGGAAATTCATCAAGAAATTTGGATTGCCGTTCCAGCTGTTGAGTGACGAAGACGCGGCCATCTCCAAGATCTACGGGGTCTACAAGGAAAAGAATATGTATGGTCGAAAGTATTGGGGCATCGAACGCAGCACGTTCATTATCGGTCCCGAAGGGAAAGTGAAAGCGATCTTTCGCAAAGTCAAAGTCGACGGGCACGCCGACGAAGTGCTGGCGGCGCTAAAAGCGTAGCCCTCCTCATACCATCCGTCGTTTCTCACCATGGCCGCGTGGCCAATGATTGATTTCGTGCGAAACGCCTGTCTCTGTTGTCTTGTTCTGCTCTTATGCAGTAGCAGCCTCCTGGAAGCCGCAGATAAGACTCCTGCGGCGATTCTGGTTAAGGACACGCTGATCACACCCGGACAGCCGGTGACGGTGGAGGCGCGGCTCGTTGCCAAAGGCCTGTTGTCTCCCATGGGATTAGGGGGGGAACTCCTCGAACTCATCGAGGACGGCAAAGCCGTTGCCACGGGCATGACCGGCGGAGACGGCCGGGCGTTCTTGACCTATCGCACGAAGGCGCAGGGTGTGATTCCGGTTCAGGTGCGGGTCGGCAACAGTCCGCGGGTCTTGCCGACAGAAGCACAGGCAAATGTGGTGTCTTGGGAACGGCGCAATCCCATCATTGCGATCGAGGTGGCGGCCTTGATGGAAGCGCGCAAAGGGGAGAATCCGCTACCGGGCATCGGGTTGACACTCGAAGCGGAACGGAAGCCGATGCCTGATGCGGCCGATGAGCTTGTGAAACTCACGCAATACTATTATCGCGTGATCTATGTTGCGGCTCTGCCGTCGTCCAATGCCGACGGGCTTCATGTGAATGCCGAGGTGCGAGCGTGGCTGAAGGTTCATCACTTTCCACCCGGGCATATCGTGGTGTTGTCACCGGGCGAATCCGCATGGGGAGCGAAGATCGATGAATTGCACGCCGCGGGCTGGAAGAACCTCAAGACGGGCATCGGCCGCACGAAGGCCTTCGCGGAGCCCTGTATCCAGAGGCGATTGGGCGTTGTGGTCATATCAGACTCGGCAACAGGCGAAATCTCACGGAAAGCCAAGGTTGCGAAGGAGTGGAAGGAGGTTCGAAAGAAGCTGTAGCAGCGATCGATCAGGCTATACCGGCCAACGCTCTTCGTTCCATGCCATCTCCCAAAACATCCACTCGTACCGTGAACTGAGTATGAACGACGCTTCCATCCGACGCCGTGCGTCAGGGCCGACGGTTTTGGCCCACTGATCGACTTTCTTGCGCATCCATTGCTGGACTTCGGCGAATTCCGGCGAAGCGTAGAGCATGAGCCAGTCACGGTAGGGATGGCTCATGGGCGGGGGGCCTTTCTTCAACAGGTGCTGGCCGACCACGCAGTAGACCCAAGCACAGGGGAGGGCGACGGTGGTGATCTCTGCCGCCGTTCCGGATGCGGCGACGGTCAGCATGTGTCGGGTATAGGCGTAGTTCGTCGGCGCCATGGGAACGGACGACATTCGTTGTGCCGTCATCTTCCAACGCGTTCCATAATTCTCGTGCAGGCTGCGTTCGACGACGATCGTGTCCTCAGCCAGTTTGTTGAAGCGCAGGGCTGATTCGGCATCGGGGGCGCGCAATGCCCCGGAGGAAAACACCCGCGCAAGATCGCCGAGAAACCGCGCGTCTTGCAGAATGTAATACTTGAATTTCCGCTCAGGCAGCGTGCCATTTCCCAGTGCCACGACGAACGGATGCACGAGCTGTGCATCCCAGATGGGCTTGGCGAGTTGCCGAAGGTGGTTGGAAAACGACATGGACCCTCCAGTCTCCTACGGCGGCCAAGGTCTCGGCAAGCGATTGATGCCGTCAAGCGCAGCCACTCTGTAACATTCGGCCAACGTCGGGTAGTTAAAGACCGTATCGATGAAGTAGTGGATCTGCCCATGATAGGCCATGACTGCCTGGCCGATGTGGATCAGCTCTGTGGCGCCTTCGCCGATGGCATGCACGCCGAGCAGCTCCTTGGTCTGCCGGTGGAACAGCAGCTTGAGCATGCCGGTTTCGTCCCCGATCAACTGGCCGCGCGCGATTTCTTTATAACGGGCGATGCCGACAGCATAGGGAACATCGGCTCGGGTGAGCTCTTCTTCATTCCGGCCCACCATGGATATTTCAGGAATGGCATAGATGCCATACGGCAGCAGCGAGTTGTCGGTGCGGTCTGGGTGGCCGAACGCGTGGCAGGACGCATGGCGGCCCTGTTGCATGGATGTCGACGCCAAGGCTGGGAAGCCGATCACGTCGCCAACGGCGTAGATATGGGGAACTGCCGTCTGAAAGTGCTGGTTGACGCTCAGACGGCCCCGCTCGTCTGGTTTCAATCCCACGGCTTCCACATTAAGCCCCTGTGTTGCGCCGATGCGGCCTATCGCGTATATGAGCGTCGAGGTTTGGATTGGTGGAGCCTGTCTGAGGCAGACATGAATAGTCTTGTCCGCTTCTTTCTTGATTGCCAGGACTTCTTCCTCGTGGTAGAGGGTGACGCCGATGTCTCGCATCTGTTGCTGGAGCGCTGCAATGATCTCGGCGTCGACAAACTCCAGGAGGCGTGGGCGTTTGTCGATGAGCGTGACCGGGACTCCAATGGCGGCGAGGATCGAGGCGTATTCCGTGCCGATGACGCCGCCGCCGACGATGACGATGGAGTCGGGGATGCGTTTTAACGTTAGGAGCCCGTCCGTATCGATGACAGTCTTGTCGTCGAAGGGGATATCGGACGGTCTGGCCGGTTCCGTTCCCACGGCGATGACAATGAAATCCCCCGTGAGTTCGAGCGTGCCATGCTCCGATCGGATGCGCAGCCGATGTGGATCAAGGAAGCTGGCAGTGCCATAGCACATTTCGATCCGATTACGGGCCATCTGGTGCTGCACGACCTGAATTTCGTACTTGATGATGTGGTTGGCACGAAAGGCCAGATCTTCGATCGTGATGGTCTGTTTGAGGCGATAGGCGTCGCCGTAGATACTGCGCTGTCGGAATCCAGACAGATAGAGGACGGCCTCGCGGAGGGATTTACTCGGAATTGTACCGGTATTGATGCAGACGCCGCCGACGACTTCCTTCCGCTCGACAATGCAGACCTTTTTGCCGAGCTTCGCTGCCTGGACCGCGGCTTTCTGACCGGCTGGTCCAGTTCCTATGACAAGCAGATCGTAATGAGCCATTGGGATGGAAGAGGTCGAGGCTAAGATCTAGAACGAGAACATATCAATGTTGCTCGCCCTGTACCTTAGCCTCAACCGCGTCCTGACGCAAGCTAACTTGCGGTAACCAGCGAACGGGCAATCCGGAAGGCTTCTTCCATATCCGGAAGATGGGTGAGTTCCGGTGTGATCTGGAGGTAGCGGACCGTGTTGTTCTTGTCGACGACCATCACGGCTCTGGCGAGCAAGTGCGGACCGCTCAAGAACAGCCCGTAGGTCTTGCCGAACTCGCCGCCCCGGTAGTCGGACAGAAACGTGATGTTGTCGATCTTGGCTTCCTGCGAGAACCGTTTTTGCGCGAAGGGTGTATCGATGCTCACGGTGATGAGTTCGACCAGCTTGTCGAGCCCTTTGTTCTTTTCACTGAGATGGTGGGTTTGTTGTTCGCACACCGGCGTATCGAGCGACGGGACCACGCTGATGATCCGCACCTTCCCCACGCCTTTCGTTTGGGCGATATTGATCAGGGACAGGTCATTCTGCGTCACCTTCACATCGCGCAGGGCATCACCGGTCTTGATGGCGGTGCCGGACAGTCCCAGAGGGCTGCCTTTGAAGAGCACGTTGTTGCCTTCTCCGGAGACGGCGGTGCCGTCGGCCACCGAGATATTTTGATACAGGAACCCGGTGCTGGCCGGTGTCCCCATACCGGCGCAACCAGCTATCCCAAGCGAGAGACTCAGTCCGAGTCCAATCCACCCTCTAGAGGCTGCTTGCATCATATGCTCCTTTCATCAATCAATGGGTATGATCGTTGACGTTATGGTGTCGAGTGATCGTCGTTCTTGGGAGAGTGAATATACCCGATCAAGATGCTGTTGACCAGATCCGGCTGTTCCCATTGCGGGAGGTGGCCGGCAGCGGGGATGGTGACGAGTTGCGATCCGGGGATCGTACGGTGAAGTTCTTCGCCCACGGAGTGAGGGAAGACGCGATCCTGTTCGCCCCAGATAATCATGGTCGAATGAGCGAGGTCATTCAAGCGTCTGGCGAAACCTGTTTCCCACAATGGAAGAGCGGTTCTCGCGGCCATGATGGGTTTGATGAGGCCGGGACGACGGCGGTTGCGATTGGAGCGTTCGATAACGGCGGGGGTGAGGAGCGTCGGATCGTGCACGAGTTCCCGCAGGACGGATTCTGTTATCAATCCACCGAAGAGCCAGTTGCCGAACGACGCGACCCACGACGGCACCCGAGATTCCAGGGCTCGCCTGATCGATGGGCTGGTGAGCTTGAGGAGGATCTGTGGTGGCAGCCCTCCAATCAAAACCAGTTTGGAGACGCGCTTGGGATGTTCCAGTGCCATGCCGATCGCGAGACCTGCTCCCATGGAATTGCCAACCAATGTCGCCTGAGGAATGTGCGCGGCATCCATGAAGCCGACGAAGAAGTCCAACAGCTGATCCGGACGGTATTCGATGTCTGGTTTGTCAGAGAAGCCGGAACCAGGCAAGTCCAGCGTCAGGACCCGGAAGTCTTGCGCCAAGGCATGTTGCTGATGTTCCCATTGCCACATCGATCCCCCGAAGCCATGGATCAGAATGACAGGTGGCCCGGTGCCCACATCCAGATAGGCGATCCGCTGGTCATGAACGGTGACTGTCTTGATGGGAATACGATCGAGTGATTCGAAGTAGGGAGGAATCGGCGGCGGCGAAGAACAGGCTCCAGTAAACAGGAACAGCAGGCAGAGCGTTGACAGCACGTGGCCTATGGGTCGGTGCGCGCGGGAGAGGGGAGTCAAGACGCGCGGACTATTCCAGCTGGATGACGGTCTCATCCGTTTTTACATTATCCCCTTCGACGGCCAGGATGGCCTTGATGGTTCCGTCGATCGGAGCAGGCACGCGGCTTTCCATCTTCATGGCCTCGATGATCAGAAGTGGGTCGCCGGTTTTCACCTGATCGTCAACTGAAACAAGCACCTTGACCACTCGACCCGGCATCGGTGGCGCCACGTCGCCAGGCTTTGATGGTCTGGGTCGTTTCGGCTTGGCACTCTTTCCTGTTTCCGGGGACTCAGGGACGCCGGCCAGAATTTCTTGGATCGGCTCAAGTGAGACCTCTTCCAGCTTGTCGTTGACCCGAATGTAGTAAGGTTTACGCCCGTCGGTCTTGCGGCCGGACCCGGATACTTTGACATGGTAGGTTTCACCGTGGACGGTGACGTTGAATTCCACCGGCGCCAGGTGCAGATCGTGAGCGACGGTTGGTCCTTTGGGCCCAGCGGCTTCCAGCGGAGGCGGTACCAAGTCGCCTTTCGCGCGGGCTTCGAAAAACTCTCTCGCGATGGCCGGGAACAGGGCAAAGGAGAGCTGGTCTTCGACCGATGAGGCGGAATCGGGCAGCTCTTTCTTGACCCCCTCCAGCTCCGGCTCAAGCCGGTCGGCCGGCCTGGTTTTGATGGGCTCTTCATTGCCGATAGCGCGGGCCATGATATCGTTGTCCACCGGCCCTGGGGCGCGGCCATAGAGACCGAGAAAGTAGTTTTTGGTTTCGGTCGTAATGACTTTGTAACGCTCTCCGGTCAGCACATTGAGCGTTGCCTGGGTGCCGACAATCTGGCTGGTCGGCGTGACGAGCGGCGGGTAACCCATTTCCTTCCGTACCCTCGGCACTTCTTCCAGGACTTCCTTCATGCGGTCGAGCGCATTTTGCTCAGTGAGTTGTGCGGCGAGATTGGAGAGCATGCCGCCGGGAATCTGCGACGTCAAAATTTCCGCATCGACACCGGTAAAGTCGCTTTCAAACTGGCGGTATTTTCGGCGAACGGAGCGGAAATGTTCCGTGATCGGGAGAAACGAGGCCTGGTCCAATCCCGTGTCGTACGGGGTGTTCCGCAGCGACGCGACCACCGTTTCCGTCGCCGGGTGCGAGGTGCCGCCGGCCAAGGGCGAGATCGAGGTGTCGAGCATATCAAGCCCGCCGAGGATGGCCATGAACGACGACATGGAGGCCATACCCGAGGTGTAATGGGAATGCAAATGGATCGGTGTCTTCACGGCGACCTTTAACCGGCGCACGAGGTGATAGGCGTCCAGCGGTGCCAACAGTCCGGCCATATCTTTGATGCAGATGGTATCGGTGCCGAGATCCTCCAGCTTCTTTGCCATGTCTACGAACCGGTCGATACTGTGGACGGGGCTGACGGTGTAGCTGATCGTCGCTTCCGCGTGCTTGCCGCAGGCCTTGACCTCGCGCACCGCCCGGTCGAGGTTGCGCACATCGTTCAGCGCGTCAAAGATGCGAAAAACGTCGATACCGTTGGAGGCCGACCGTTCGATGAATCGCTCCAGCACGTCGTCCGCGTAGTGCCGATAGCCGACGAGGTTCTGCCCACGCAGCAGCATTTGGAGCTTTGTGTTGGGCATCGCGGCGCGCAAGGTACGAAGCCGCTCCCAAGGATCCTCCTTGAGAAAGCGTAGGCAGGTGTCGAAGGTTGCGCCGCCCCACACTTCAAGCGACCAGTAGCCGACGGCGTCGAGTTTCTGCGCGATGGGCAGCATATCTTCGGTCCGCATGCGCGTGGCAAGCAGCGACTGGTGACCATCGCGAAGGGCGACATCGGTGATCAATACCCGTTTGCCCGGCGCCGGTTGAATCGTGAAGGCTTCCGTGCGGTCTCTCCGGACTTGCCGGACTTTCGAGGACTTGAGGGCTGGCGCCGATGACCGCCCCTTGGCTTTCTGCTGCTTTCCAGGTCGTCGTGTAGTCGCCATGATGTGTCGTCTCTGTCGTGGCTTGGTAAGGGCCGATTAGAGCCCTTCGTAGGCTGCGATGGCGGCGGATAGCGCCAGGACCAAGTCTTCCGGCTGTTGGAATTCGTGGTACGAATACAGATCCGGGTGGGTGTCCAGATAGGACGTGTCGAATCGCCCAGCCAGAAAATCCGGTTCCTGCATAATCGCTTCCATGAAGGGAATCGTCGTCTTGAGTCCACGGATGACGTATTCTTCGAGCGAGCGCCGCATACGGTTCACGGTCTCGTCCCACGTCCGGCCCCGCACGGTCAATTTCGCCAACAGGGCGTCATAGTAGGGCGGAACCGTGTAGTCCTTGTACACCGCGCCGTCGATCCGGACGCCGATGCCACCGGGAGACAGATAGGCCGTGACGGTGCCGGTACTGGGCATGAAATTGTTCTTCGGATCCTCTGCGTTGATCCGGCACTGAATTGCGTGGCCTTGCAGCGTCACGTCCTTTTGCTGGATGCTGAGCGGCAGCCCCGCCGCGATCTTGATCTGATTCCGCACGATGTCGATGGCCGTGATCTGCTCGGTGACCGTATGTTCGACTTGGAGGCGCGGATTCATCTCGATGAAGTAGAATCGGCCTGATTGATCGAGCAGAAACTCCACGGTGCCCGCATTGTCGTAGTTCACCGCTCTTGCAATGGCGATGGCGGCGTTGCCCATCTCTTCCCGAAGTTCCTGGGTCAGAATCAATGACGGGGCAATTTCGATCAATTTCTGGTGCCGGCGCTGGATCGAGCAATCGCGTTCGCCCAGGTGAATGATACGGCCGTGGCGGTCTCCCAGAATCTGGAACTCGATATGATGCGGCCGCTCGATGTATTTTTCGATGAAGACGCTGCCGTCGCCGAACGAGGCCTGCGCCTCTCGCGACGCGACTTCCATGTTTTCGCGCAGTTCCGCGTCCGATCGGACCACGCGGAGACCCCGGCCACCGCCTCCGGCGCTGGCCTTGATCATCACCGGGTAGCCGGCCCTCTTGGCGAAAGCCAACCCCTCTTTCACGTCGGTAATGGCGCCATCGGTGCCGGGGACGATCGGCACGCCCGCGGACTCCGCCAACTCTCGTGCCTTGACCTTGCTGCCCATCAATGTGATGGCGTGAGGTGAGGGGCCGATAAAGGTAATACCAGAGGCATGACAGAGTTCGGCGAACTCGGCGTTTTCAGAAAGAAATCCGTAGCCGGGATGGATCGCATCGGCGCCGATACGCCTAGCCAGTCCTACGATCTGCTTACTGTCGAGGAAGCCTTTGACCGGGCCGGGGCCGACCAGGTAGGACTCATCGGCTTTTTTGACGTAAATCCCGGTCGAATCCGCCTCGGAATAGATGGCGGCGGTGCCTATGTTCAGCTCGCGGCAGGCGCGGATAATCCGCATGGCGATCTCGCCGCGATTGGCGACCAGAATCTTCTTAAACATGGCGCTCCCGGCAAGGTAAAAATGAGCGCGTAAGCTAGCATAGGATCAAGAGGTCTGTCGAGGGAGGGGAACACAAACAGCAAGAATCAGCCTGCATTTTGTAGTACTATTCATCTTCGCCCTGAACTAATAGACATCATGGGCTAGAATGCTACGGACCCTACATTGCGGCTCCCGCAGCTGCCTCAGAAGAAGTTTCCGAGATGCCATGATCGTTTTCAATAGGCATCGGTGTTGTGATGTAGCGACAACAAATGGCTTATAGTCCAGTCTAATTTAGAGGGAGTGATTCAACAGGTGAAGAAAATAAAATGGTTGTCAATTCTCGCTATCACCTGCCTTATGGGACTCGTTCCTTCCCTGGCCCGGAGCGAAAGCCCCGCTCCCTCTGTCCATTGGGGCGGCATGGCATTTCCTGATCAATACTCCACTGTGACCACGGGGCTGACCCTCAATCGGTTTACCCCGGTTGATGGGGTAGGGGCCAAATACGATTCCACGGTCGGTAATACGCTTGGGTTCAACTTGATCACGCTCAGCTGGACCCAGCATTGGGACGGAAATTGGAAAGACTGGAGCACCAATCTGACCGCCGGGATCAGTCCGACCGGCGATGAACCGAGCCAATTTTTCCAGAATAACGTCGTGCATCAGCTCCGCCATCTGCCGCCGGTTCCTTCGGTAGATCCTCGGAAAGAGACGGATGTGATGATCGATGGATCAGTGACACGGTGGTTTCCGTTTTTTCAGCCCAAGGTGATGTTTGTGGGCGGTGGGTTTTCCGTCGGGACGATCTACCAGCAGGGGTTTCTGCGCGCCGGCATCCGGCGACTACAAATTTCGCCGACGCTCTACCACAGTGATACGTGGGGTGATATCAGTCTGCGGGCATCGGCTTTGGGACGGATCAGTTATCAGGACGACGGCGCCGCGCTTCACTCCGTGCGGAATACCGCCGGGT